>JAJPHY010000054.1 GCA_021325015.1 Actinomycetota bacterium
CAGGTCGCGGATGTGGCCGTACGAGGCCCGGACTATGTAGCCCGAGCCCAGGTACCGCTCCAGCGTCTTCGCCTTGGTCGGCGACTCGACCACGACCAGCGTCTTTGCCATGCCAGCAACCTTCGGCTTCTCGGGGAACGGGGCCCGGCGGGCGGGGGTGGCCCCGCGCGCAGGGTACCAGCCCCCGGCGTCGTCCCGGGGATTATGGGCCAGGACCTCGCCGGGCGCCCGCGGGCGCATCCGGGGGCCGCTCGTTGTGAAGTTCGTGCGTTCCTCGCCCGCGGGCCGGCTCCCGCCCGGTCGCCTCGAACGCCGTGATAGCCTCGGCGTATTCCCGATCCCCCTGGAGCAGCGTGCTCGCACTGTTCGGCCGGATCGTCACCGAGGAGATCGCCCGGTACGGCTACCTGGCGATCTTCGTGCTCATGCTCCTGGAGTCGGCGTGCGTCCCGATCCCCTCCGAGGTCACGATGCTCTTCGGCGGGGCGCTGGTCTCCACCCCGGCGCTCGCGCCCGAACAGCGGCTGAGCTTCCTCGCCGTGGCCCTGATCGGGGCGGTGGCGAACCTGGTCGGGTCCTGGCTCGCCTTCTGGGTGGGCTACGCGGGCGGACGGCCGCTGATCGACCGGTGGGGCCGGTACCTCCTGCTCCGGCCGCACGAGATCGACCGGGCGCACGACTGGTTCGACCGCTACGGGCACGCGGCGGTGCTCTTCGGCCGCCTGCTCCCGGTGATCCGAACGTTCATCAGCCTGCCGGCCGGGGTGGCTCGGATGCGCCTTGCGAAGTTCACGCTCTACACGCTGCTCGGGTGTCTGCCCTGGACGTTCGGTCTGACCTTCCTCGGCTACAAGCTCGGCGAGAGCTGGAACACGGTCGAGCGCCTCATCCAGCCGGTCTCGTGGCTGGTGGCGGCCGCCATCGTGGCCGGAGCGGGGTGGTGGACCTGGCGACGGGTTCGGGACCTGCGCGCCCGCCCGCTCGCCGCGCCCCCGTCCGAGGGCTCCGGGCTCACCGGACCCGGGGAGCTCGGACGGCCCGAGGAGGAGCCGATCTCGCCGGGGTGAGCCCCCCGGGGGCGATACTGCGTCCGTGGCCCTTCTCGAGCGGATCCCCGGCGCGCGCTCCAGGCCCGTTCGGCTCGCGCTCGCGGTGAACGCCCGGTCCTCCGAGGACTCGCTCGGCGTCCTCGCCGGGAACCTCACCTACACCGCGTTCCTTTCCCTGTTCCCCCTGCTGCTGCTCGGACTCTCCGTGCTCGGGTTCGTCCTGGATGGGAACCCCGCGCTTCGAGCCGACTGGACCTCGAGGCTCACCGGCACGATCCCCGGGCTCTCGAGCCTCGTGGGACGGAACATCGGGGCGATCGTCGACGGGCGGGTCGGGGCCGGGCTCGTCGGGCTCCTCGGAGCCGCGTGGAGCGCGTCGGCGCTCGCCGGCTCGGCCGAGCACGCGCTCTCGATCGTGTTCCGGACCGCGCAGGCCGGGCTCGTCCGGCGGAGGGTACGCGCGCTCGTCCTGCTGATGGCGCTCGCCGTGCTCGCGGGGACCTCAACCGTCCTCACCGGGCTGGCGACCGCGTGGAGCGGGAGCGGCGGTCTCGGGATCGCCATCCGCGCGCTCGGGGTGGCGGGAGGGATCGCGCTCGACCTCGGCTTCTTCCTGGTTGCGTACCGGGCGCTCACCCCTGAGGGGGGCCCGACCGTACGAACCCACCTCCCCGGTGCCGTCCTCATGACCGCGACCTGGACGGCGCTCAAGCTCGTTGGAGGCTGGTACGCGCTCCGGGTCATCGCCCGCGCGACCGCCCTCTACGGAACGGTCGGCGCCGTCTTCGGCCTCCTCGCCGTCCTTTCGATCGCCGTCCGAGCGTTCCTGTACGGGGCCGAGCTCAGCGCCGTGCTCGCCGACCGCCAGCGGGGGCTCTCGCCGCCGCACACCCCCCGGTAGCTGCGCAGTCGGCTCAGAGCGGCTCGAAGCGCGCCGTGAAGTGCCGCAGCTGCGGAGGCTCCCGCACGATCCGGTAGCCGGGAAGCTCCGGGGCGTGCTCCGCCACCGCGCACACCACCTCGATCACGTAGTCGACGTGGCTCTGGGTGTAGGTGCGGCGGGGGATCGCCAGGCGCACCAGGTCCATCGGCGCCGGCGACTCGGTCCCGTCGGGGTGACGGCCGAACATCACGGTCCCGATCTCCACGCCGCGGATCCCGCCGGCCTCGTAGAGGGCGACCGCGAGCGACTGCCCGGGGTACAGGAGCGGCGGCACGTGCGGGAGCAGGGCGCGCGCGTCCAGGTACACGGCGTGCCCGCCCACGGGCCGCACGATCGGCACGCCGGCGCGCTCGAGCGCCTCCCCCAGGTACTCGGTCGAGCGGATCCGATAGCGGAGGTAGTGCGGGTCCACGCACTCCCTGAGCCCCTGGGCGATCGCCTCCAGATCGCGGCCTGCCAGGCCCCCGTAGGTCGGGAAGCCCTCGGTCAGGATGAGCAGGTTGCGGCATCGCTCGGCGAGGTCGTCGTCGTTCATCGCGAGCCATCCGCCGATGTTGGCGAGCGGGTCCTTCTTGGCGCTCATCGTCATGCCGTCGGCCAGGCGGGCCATCTCGCGGACGATGTCGGCGACGTGGCGGTCCTCGTACCCGCGCTCGCGCGTGCGGATGAACCAGGCGTTCTCGGCGAACCGGCACGCGTCCAGGAACAGCGGCACGCCGAACCGGTCGCAGAGCGCCCGCACCCCCCGGAGGTTCTCCATCGAGACCGGCTGGCCACCGCCGGAGTTGTTCGTGATCGTGACGAACACGACCGGTACGTCCGGGGCGCGTTCCTCGAGCAGGGTCTCGAGCGCCTCGAGGTCCATGTTTCCCTTGAACGGATGGAGGGTCTCGGGGCGGCGGCCCTCGGGGATCACGAGATCGACCGCCTCGGCACCGGTCGCCTCGACGTTGGCCCGGGTCGTGTCGAAGTGCGTGTTGTTCGGGACCACCTTGCCCGGGCCGGCGATCACCGAGAACAGGATCTTCTCGGCCGCCCGCCCCTGATGGGTCGGGATGACGTGCCGGAACGGGAACAGCTCCTGTACCGCCTCGAGGAACACGTACCAGGACGGCGAGCCCGCGTAGCTCTCGTCCCCGTGCTGGATGGCCGCCCACTGGTCCCTCGACATGGCGCCGGTGCCCGAGTCGGTGAGCAGGTCGATCAGGACGTCGTCGGCGTGGAGGTTGAACAGGTTGTAGCCGGCCTCGCGGATCGCGCGCCGCCGGTGCTCCTCGGTCGTCATGCGAAGGGGCTCGACCGAGTGGATCCGGAACGGCTCGATGATCGTTCGGAACCGGTACGGCACGGGCCGATCGTATACGAGGGGTCCTCAGCCTGAGCGGCGGATCTCGCTCGCGCGGGCGTGCCCGAAGAACCCCTCGGCCTTGGCGATCGCCTCGACCTCCGACCCCACGCGCTCGATCCCCTCCCGCGCGGCCTCGAGGACGTACGAGACCGTGACGAGGTCGGCCGCGCGCAGGCCGCTCGCGAACCGCGCCGTGCCCATCGTCGGGAGCACGTGGTTCGAGCCCACCCCGTAGTCCCCGAGCGTGACGGGAGTGAACGGGCCGAGGAACGCCGCGCCGAAGCTCCGCACCCGCGCGAGGAACGCCCGCGGGTCCTCCGTCACCACCTGGAGGTGCTCGGGGGCGAGCCGGTCGACGGCCTCGGCCGCGCGCTGCTCGCCCTCGACGAGCACCAGCGCGCCGTGCTCGAGCGCCGCGAGCGCGACCTCGGCGCGGGGGGCCTCGGCGAGCTCTGTCTCGAGCTCGGCGAGCACGGCGGGCGCGAGGTCCTCCTCCCAGGTGACCAGGAACGCGCGGGCGAGCGGGTCGTGCTCGGCCTGGGCGACGAGGTCGGCGGCCAGGTGGCGCGGGTTCGCCGTTCGGTCGGCGACCACCACGAGCTCGGTCGGGCCGGCGAGCCCGTCGATGCCGACGATCCCGGTGACCTCGCGCTTGGCTGCCGTGACCCATACGTTGCCCGGCCCGACGATCTTCGAGACCGGGGGCACGGACTCGGTCCCGAACGCGAGGGCGGCGATCGCCTGCGCCCCGCCGATGCGATAGAGGGCGTCCACCCGGGCCACGCCCGCCGCGTACCGCACGCTCGCCGGCACCGAGCCGTCGGCCGCCGGCGGGCTGCACACGACGACGCGCTCGACGCCTGCGACCCGGGCCGGGATCGCCGTCATGAGCACGGTCGAGGGGTACGACGCTCGACCGCCCGGCACGTAGCCGCCGACGGCCGCGACCGGGTGGACGACCTCTCCGAACCGCACCCCGTGCGCCTCCTCCTCCCACGAGCGCGGGATCTGGCGTTCGTGCACGCGGCGGAGACGGTCTGCCATCCGCTCGATCGCGCGGCGGAGGTCCTCGGGCACCTCCCGCTCGGCGGCCGCGATCTCCTCGTCGGACACCCGGATCCGGCCCGAGACGTCGACGCCGTCGTAGCGCTGCGTGAGCTCCACCAGCGCCCGGTCGCCCTCGGCCCGAACGCGTTCGAGGATCGCCCGCGCGCCCTCGAGCACCTCGGGTTCGAACGCGAGGCTGGCCGGCGAGGGGAGCGGGTCGCCGCGCCGCGCGTCGACCAGCCGCAGGCGGTCGCCGGCGCCGGCCATCAACCGATCTCCGGCGCGCTCGCGGCCACGGCGCCGACCGGCTCCGGCTCGCCGGCGATCCCCCGCGCGCGGTTCCGCTCGCCGATCCGCCAGAACACCACGCCGATCAGGACGAGCACGGCGAAGGAGCCGAGCGTCACCGACTCGAAGAACGCGCGGGAGACGCCCCAGCTCGCCCGGATGTCGTACGAGCGCCCGAGCAGGCCGTCGATCAGGCCGGGCCAGAGCAGCGTGAACCCGGTGAGGACGACCACGAGCTCGGTGAGGATCACGCAGATCCACGCCCCGAACATCCCGCCCGGCACCCGGTAGGGCCGGTGCGCGTCGGGGTACTTCTTGCGGAGCACGACGAGCGCCGGGAACACGAACAGGTAGGCGAGCGTGGCCGTCGAGGCCGTGAGCGCGATCATCACGCCGAAGAAGTCGGCGAGCTTGCCCTTCGTGAGCAGGAACCCGAGGAAGACGAACACCGACCCGACCACTCCCGAGGCGAGGTTCACGGCGATCGGGGTTCCGAAGCTCGCGAACCGACCCATCCAGGCGGGGGCGGCTCCGTCGAGCGCCGCGACGGCCTGGGCCCGGTCCGCTCCCTCGAGCCACACGGCTCCGCTCGAGAACAGCGTGAGCACGATCAGCACCGCGACGAGCTTGCCGACCCCGCCGGCCGAGCCGCCGAGCACCCCGGCCACCCGGTTGTACGCGTCGGTGAACCCGCCGACGTTCGAGAGCTGGGCCTTGGGGATCACGAGCAGGGTGCCGAGGATCACCAGGCCGTACAGCACCGCGCCGACGGCGCCCGCCCGGACGACCATCCAGGGAACGTCGCGCTGCGGGTCGAGCATCTCCTCGGACGCGTTGCTCGAGACCTCGAACCCGCCCCACACGAACGCGAGCACGCCGATCAGGGCGAGGAACCCCGTCACGCTCGGCTTCACGTCCGAGACGGCGATCGAGCCGTGGTGCTTGCCCTGCGCGAGGTACGCGATCCAGAGCCCGGTGAACAGGAGGGCCACGATCGCCTTGAGGATGGTCCCCACGTTCGGCGCCCACTTGCCGTAGCGGAGGGCCGCGATCGCGACCGCGACCGTGAGCCACACGAATATCAGTCCGAAGACGATCTCCGCCCCCGTCCCGTAGGCCTCCCCGTGGTGGAAGAACGCCTCGAGCGTCGCGATGGCGGTCGCGGCGAGCGTGCCGCCCACCCAGATGGGGTTGCAGAGCCAGTACAGGACCGCGGTGACGGCCGCCGGGAGCCGCCCGAACGACATCTTCGCCCACTCGTACGGCCCGCCCTCGACGGGGAAGGCCGACCCGAGCTCGGCGGTGAGCAGCCCGTACGGAATCAGGAAGAACACGAACGAGGCGGCCAGCCAGAACAGCGCCTCGCCTCCGATCGACGCGGAGAACGCGATGGTGTCCAGGCTCACCATCGCGCAGGCGGTGAACAGCACCAGGTCGGCCCGCCGAAGGACCTTGCGGAGCTTGCGCTTCTCGCCGACGAGCGAGCCCCCGGACACCGACGCGGACATCTCACCCTCCTCGAACACGGTTGCGGGGATTGTGCGGTCAGTGGGGGCGGAGGTCCAGTCGCATCGTCCACGCGCCCCGGTTCTCGCCGACCTTCGTGAACCCCTCGCGCTGGTAGAGCATGCGCGACTGGTTGTGGGGGGCGACCGAGAGCGAGAGCGCCGGGTGCCCGTCCGCGCGGGCCCGGTCGATCAGCGCCCGGAGCAGCGCCGTTCCGATGCCCTTGCGCCGGTGGAGCCTGGCGACGGCGATGCTGAGCTCCGGCGTCGAGGCGTCGACGAACCCGTAGCCGGGCGCGCTCTCGTCGAACAGCCGGTACCAGGCCGCTCCGACGGGCTCCCCATCCACCTCGGCGACGACCCCCGCGTCCCCCGGACGGCCCCAGCCCTCGATGTAGCGGGCGGTGATCGGGTTGGCGATCACCTTGTCCATCGGCTCGAGCGGCCAGTCCGTGTTCCACTGGGCGGCCTCGTAGAGCATGGCCCGGAGGAAGGGCCCGTCGTCCACGGTCGCCGGACGGATCTGCACGCTCACATCCCGATCTCGGAGGCGACGGATTGTAGCCCCTGGATGCCGACCGCGAGAAACTCGTCGAGCGGCAGCCCGATCGAGGACTCGACGCCCAGGATCTCCTCCCGGTCGACCCCCGGCGCGAACGCCTTCTCCTTCAGCTTCTTCTTCACGCTCGAGACCTTCATGCCGGCCGTCTTCTCGGGACGGACGAGCGCGGCCGCGACCAGCAGGCCCGCCACGGCATCGGCGTGGCGGACCGCGCGCGACATCAGATCGGTCCGGAACTCGTCGTGCGCGTGGGCGAGGACGCCGTTCACCACCCGCTCGTCGACGCCGGCCTCCCGGAGCCACTCGGCCGCAAGGCGCGCGTGGCGCTCGGGATCGTCGTGGGTCTGATCCTGGTCCAGGTCGTGGAACAGCCCGGTGAGCCCCCACAGCTCCTCGTCCTCTCCGAAGCGCCGGGCGAGCGCGCGCATCACCCCTTCGACGGAGATGAGGTGGCGAACCGTCGTCTCCTTCTCGGCCTTCGCGCGGCAGAGCGCGACCGCCTCGGCTCGCTCCATCAGCGGCCCTCCCCTCGGGCTCGGTCCATCACCCATCCTCCACTTGGTCGCGAGGCTCCCGGCTCACGTCAACTCCAGGGCGAACGGGACGCTCGAGAGCACGCAGCGCGGTTCGAACAGGAACAGTCGCTTGACGAACAGCGCGTTCTGGTTGTGCAGGAGCTGGTGCCGCCACTTCGTCACGACGAACTCGGGGATCACCACGATCGCCAGCGTGTCCGGGCGGCGCGTGTGGCGCCGGACCTCCTCGAGCATCGGTCCGGTCAGGTCGCGGAAGGGCGCCTCGACGATGTCGAGCGGGACCGGCAGCCCGCGCTCGGCCCACTCCTCGATGATGCCCGGAGGCTGATCCGGGTCGAGGTCGAAGTAGATCGCGCGCGTCTCGGCCGCGCCGAGCGACACCGCGTAGTTCACGGCCCGGACCGTGGCGTCGTTCACGGCCGAGACGAAGGTCAGCGCCACCGTCCGCCTGGGGATGAGCGGGCGGCCGTCGGTCCCGACCTCCACCCTCTCCCCGGCGTGGACCGGCACGTCGGTCACGACCACGTTCGGGACGCGCAACAACCCCGCCTTCAGCCGGACGAGCGACCGGCGTCGAAGCACGTACGACGTGACCCCGCTCTCGCGCACGACCTCCGGGATCACCAGCGTGATGAAGTCCCGCCGGCGGGCGGGGATCCCCCTCACGAACGCCTGCACCGCTCCGAGCAGGTCGCCGTCCCGGGTCGGCAGCGGTTCCAGGTCCGGGGCGCCGATGGCGAACGAGCGCCACCGGCTCTGAATCTCGGCCGAGACGAGGTCCGAGCACGGGTAGATGGCCCGGACGTCGGTGGGTCGGATCGCGCGGACGTATCCGAGGGCCTCGACCGCCGCGGCGTCGAGGTCACGCACGAGGAGCACCACGTGGTTCTCGCGCTCCCCCCCCACGGTGACGCGCCCGCGCCGGAGCTCCGCCATCACCGACAGGTAGTGCCGGTGGATCGAGCGGAACATGAGGACGAGCAGCGGCATCGCCACGACGACGATCCACGCGCCGTGGCTGAACTTCGTTCGCAACACCACGATGAGGACGACGAAGGTCGTGAGCGCGCCGATCGAGTTGATGACGATCGAGCGCCGCCAGCCCTTCTCCGCCTCCTCGCCCTTCTCCTTCTCCTTCAGCCAGTGGCGCACCATGCCCGTCTGCGAGAGCGTGAACGAGGTGAACACGCCGACCACGTAGAGCTGGATCAGTCGGGTGAGGTCGGCGTCGAACACCACGATCAACAGGATGGCGAGCGCCGCGAGGACGATCACGCCGTTCGAGAACACCAGCCGGTCTCCGCGGTTGGCGAACTGACGCGGCATGAACCGGTCGCGCGCGAGGATCGCCGACAGGCGCGGGAAGTCCTGGTAGGAGGTGTTGGCCGCCAGCACCAGGATCATCGTCGTGAAGATCTGCACGAGGTAGAAGCCGATCCCTCCCCCGAACGTCGCGTGCGCGACCTGCGCCACCACCGAGCGCTCGTCGGACACCGTGACGTGCATCCGGCTGGCGAGGAACGAGATGCCGAGGAACATGGTGATCGCGATCGCGCCCATCATCGCGAGGGTCTCCGCCGCGTTCCTCGCCTGGGGGCGGCGGAACGCCGGCACCCCGTTGGAGATCGCCTCCACTCCCGTGAGCGCCGTGGATCCCGACGAGAAGGCTCGCAGCACGATGAACAGGCCGACCGGCCCGGCGACCTTCGCCAGGTCGGCGGCGGGGGGGACGGGCTCGGCGAGCGGACAGCCGCCGACGCACCGGGCGAGGCCTATCGCGACCATCGTGAGGATCGAGACGATGAACGCGTAGGTCGGGAAGGCGAACAGCGTCCCGGACTCCCGAACCCCGCGGAGGTTCGCCAGGGTGATGAAGATCACGAACCCGATCGACAGCTCGACCTTGTAGGGGAGCAGGCTCGTCGCGGCCGACGTCAGGGCGAAGACCCCCGCCACGATCGACACCGCGACCGTGAGCACGTAGTCGGTGAGCAGGGCCCCGGCCGCGATCAGGCCCGGGATGGTCCCGAGGTTCTCCTTGCTCACGATGTAGGCGCCGCCGCCGTTCGGATACGCCCGAACGGTCTGCCGGTACGAGGCCACGACGATCGCCATCAGGATCGCGATGGCCGCGGCGATCGGCATCACGTACCGGTAGGCGTAGGCCGCCAGCGTCGCCCCGAGCAGGACGTGCAGGATCTCCTCGGTCGCGTACGCAACGGAGGACAGGGCGTCCGAGGAGAACACCGGCAGGGCCAGGATCTTCGGCAGGAGGGTGTGCTCCAGGCGCTGGCTGGCCATGGCCCGGCCGACGAGGACCCGCTTCAGGAGGCTGCCGGTGGTGGTGCGCTGCCGCTCCCCGATGGCGATGGTCCTGCGGATTCTAGTTCGAGCGCTCCGCGATCCACCGGTAGCCGACGCCCGGCTCGGTCAGGATGAGCGCGGGCGCCGCGGCGGCGTCTCCGAGCTTGCGCCGCAGGGCGCGCACGTACACGCGGAGGTAGTGGCTCTCCTGTCCGTATCCCCGTCCCCAGACCTTTCGGAGCAGCCACTGGTGGGTGAGGAGCTTGCCGGGGTTGGTCACGAGCGCTTCGAGCAGCGCGTACTCGGTCGGCGTGAGGTGGACGAGCTCGCCGCGGAGCGTGACGCGGCGGCGGGCGAGATCCACCTCGAGGTCTCCGTACCGCTGCAGCGCCGGCGCCGGCTCCTCCGGTTGCGCACGGCGAAGCTGGGCGCGAAGCCGCGCGAGCACCTCTTCCATGCCGAAGGGCTTCGTCACGTAGTCGTCGGCGCCGGCGTCGAGCGCCGCCACCTTGTCGGCCTGCTGGTCCCGAACCGAGAGCACGATCACCGGCACGTCCGAGAACGCGCGGAGCCGCCGAATCACCTCGGTGCCGTCGAGGTCGGGCAGCCCGAGGTCCAGGAACACCAGGTCGGGCGCGCGCTCGGCCGCGGCGACGAGCGCCTCCTCCCCGTTTGCCGCGGTCCGGACCGCGTAACCGTGCGCCTCGAGGCTCGTGCGGAGCGCGCGGCGGATCTGCGGCTCGTCGTCGACCACGAGCACCGTGGTGCCGGACCCTCCCGCAAACGGAGCCCGGAGCGAGCTCACGACGCCGGCTCCTGCGGCACCGGCCCCGCGTCCGCGATCGGCAGCTCGAACACGACCGCCGTTCCGCCTCCCGGCGCCCCCTCGATCCAGATCCGTCCGCCGTGGGCGAGCACGATCGCGCGCGCGATCGCGAGGCCGAGCCCGCTCCCGCGCCGGCCGTCGGCCCCCTCGCCCCGCACGAACGGCTCGAACGCCCGCTCGCGCTCCCCCGGGGGGATGCCCGGCCCCTGGTCGACCACCCGCACCTGGATCGCCCGATGCCAGAGCGAGGCCGAGACCACGACCTCGCCTCCCGGCGGCGAGAACCGCGCGGCGTTCTCGAGGAGGTTCGTGAGGACCTGATCGATCTGGACCGGATCGATCGGCACCTCCGGCAGGTCCGGCCGGATCACCGTCCGCACCGCGAGCCCCTCGAGCGTCGGCGCCATCCGGTGCAGGACCGACTCGATCACCTCCTCGATCGAGGTCGGCTCCTTCGCCGGCACGAGCGCGCCGGCTCGCACCCGGGCGAGGTCCAGGATGTTGCCGACCAGCCGGTTGAGGCGGTCCGTCTCCTCGAGCACGGTCGCGAGCAGCTCGCGCTGCTGCCCCGGATCGTGGGTCGTCGTCGCGTCGAGCAGGCTCGTGACGCTCGCCTTGATCGAGGCGAGCGGCGTGCGCAGGTCGTGGGTGACCGAGGAGAACAGCGCCGCGCGAAGCTGACTGGTCTCGGATTGGACGAGCGCGGCCCGGACCTGGACGTCCAGCCTCGCCCGCTCGACGGCCACCGCCACCTGACGAGCACAGGCCTCGAGCAGGTGCAGGTCGGACCCGGCCAGCCGGTCCAGGCTCGCACGACGGACGGCGGTGAGGGTTCCGAACGGGACGTTCGCGACCACGATCGGCACGACCGTCGAGAGGCCGGGGTCGGCCCCCGGCTGCTCGGCCGCGCCGTCGAACCGAACCTCGTCGGTGCCCACGTGGATCTCGCACCGAGCCAGCCCGAACGGCTCGAGCAGGGCCTGCGCGAAGTCGGTCAGGACGCGCTCGAGCGGCTCGGCCGACAGCAGCCGCGAGGCGAGGTAGTTGAGCAGGCGCGTCTCCTGCTCCCGCCGCGAGGCGCGGCTCCGCTCCTCGAGCGCGCGCGCGAGGAGCAGCCCGACGATCGACGCCACGACGAGGAACACCCCGAGCGCCAGCCAGTCCTCCACCTTGGCGACGCGGAAGGTGTCGAGTGGCGGCGTGAAGAAGAAGTTCAGCCCGAGAAACGAGAGGAGCGCCGCGCCCAGGCCGCTCGGCGTCCCGCCCACGGCCGCCGCGGCCACGACGCCGAGCAGATACAGCGACGTCGAGGCGACGGCGCCGTAGGAGCGGAGCGCCAGGGCGAGGAGCGTCGCCGCCGCGGGGGTCAGGACGGCGGCGAGGACCGACCGCTCGGCTGAGGCTCGGCCCGGACGGAACGGCTCCCTCATCTCGGCATCACGCTAGCCGTTTTCACGCGTTCTTCACGCTCCCGCCCGCGGCTTTCACGCCGCGCTTACACGCCTGGTTCGAAGCTCGGGGCAGAGAGGACGGCGGTAAGATGGCGATCCGAGAGCGCACGGGGCACGCGGAGCCGCAGGCGCGGCCCGAGCCGGACGGGCGATCGCGCGCCGAGGGGCGACGGGCCCTTCCTCAGGGCCCGGCCTACCTGGTGAAGCGGGCGATCCTGGGCCCGCCGATCCCCACGCACCGGCTCATCCACGAGCGGCTGGGCAAGTTCCTCGCCCTGCCCATCTTCTCCTCGGACGCACTGTCCTCGGTGGCCTACGCGACCGAGGAGATGCTCCGCGTGCTCGTTCCCGTGTCGGCCGCGGCGGCGTTCGCCCTCGTGTTCCCGATCTCGATCGCGATCGGCATCGTCCTGCTCGCGTTGATCTTCAGCTACCGGCAGACGATCAAGGCGTACCCGTCGGCCGGCGGCGCCTACATCGTCACCAAGGACAACTTCGGGCTCTTGCCGGCGCAGGTCGCCGGGGTCGCGCTCCTCACCGACTACGTGCTGACCGTCGCGGTCTCGATCTCGGCGGGCGTGGCGGCCATCGTCACGGTCTACACCGGCCTGTACCCGTTCCGCGTGTGGATGGCGGTCGGGTTCCTCGCGATCCTCATGTGGGGGAACCTGCGGGGCGTCAAGGAGTCCGGACGGCTCTTCGCCTCGCCGACCTACGTGTTCATCTTCATGATCTTCTCGCTCCTCGCCGTCGCGGCGTTCAAGCTCGCGACCGGGCACCTCCAGCCGGCGGCCCCCCCGCCGTCGGCGACCGGCCACGGGCTCCTGTACGGCGTCTCGCTGTTCGTGGTGCTCCGAGCGCTCGCCTCGGGATCGACCGCGATGACGGGCGTCGAGGCGATCTCCAACGGCGTCCCCGCGTTCCGGCCCCCCGAATGGAGGAACGCCCGCGCGACGCTGCTGATCATGGGCGCGATCCTCGGAACGATGTTCCTCGGCATCTCGTACGTGGCCCACCGCCTCCTGATCGTCCCGGATCCCTCCGAGCGCAAGACCGTGCTCGGGATGATCGCGCGCGAGGTGTTCGGACCCACCGGGCTCGGGCACGCCGCATTCTTCCTCCTCCAGATCGCGACGATGGCGGTCCTGGTCCTCGCGGCCAACACGTCGTTCGCCGACTTCCCGAGGCTCGCGAACTTCCACGCCGGCGACTCGTTCATGCCGAGGCAGTTCACGCGTCGGGGGCACCGGCTCGTGTTCTCGAACGGGATCCTCGCGCTCGGCGCGGCCGCCGGGCTCATGATCGTGGGCTTCCAGGCCAACGTGACGCGGCTGATCCCCTTCTACGCGATCGGGGTATTCACGTCGTTCTCGATGTCGCAGGCGGGAATGGCCAAGCGACACTGGAAGCTGCGCGAGCCCGGATGGCGTCGCGGGATCGCGATCAACGGCTTCGGCGCGCTCGCCACGGCGGTCGTCGACGTGGTCATCATCATCACGAAGTTCTCCGAGGGGGGATGGGTGATCCTCGTCCTCGTCCCGATCCTGGTGTGGCTGCTGGTCCGGATGAACCACCGCTACGAGCGCGAGCGCCGAGAGCTCGAAGAGCACCTCGAACCGTTCGACCGGTCAACGATCCGCAAGCCCGCGGTGGTCCTGCTCGTCGAGGACCTCGACCGCAAGACCATGCACGCGCTCCAGTACGCCAAGACCATCCGGCCGGAGAGCGTCTCCGCGGTGCACTTCGCCGGCGCCCGGGGGACCGACGGACTCGAGCAGCGGTGGCGGGAGCTCGGCATCGACGTCCCGTTGAAGGTCGTCCGCTGCGACGGCCACCTGCCGAGCGCGCTCGCCGGCTTCGTGAGCTCGGTCCCCGAGGGCCGGGACGTGAACGTGATCGTCCCCGGCCCCGCGCGGATGGGGATCTGGGAACGGCTCCGCCGCGGCCGGACGGGCGCGCAGCTCGCGCGGGCCCTCCTGCCGTACGGGCGCGTGCGCGTGACGACGGTCAAGGATCACCCGGGGCCAGGGCACATGGTCACCGAATCCGTCGGCGGTCGGACCCGCCTGCGCGTCGTCCCGCGGAGCAGCCACCGGGTCATCGTGCTGGTCGACAAGGTCGATCGCGCCGTGATCCGCGCCGTCCGGTACGCGCTCTCGCTCGGTGCGACCGACGTGTGGGCGGTGCACGCGGCCGTGGACCCCGATCTCCAGGAGCACGTGATCCGCCGGTGGATGGAGCTCGGACTGCCCGTTCCGCTCGACGTCATCGAGTGCTGGGACCGGAACGTCCCGCGCGCCCTCGAGCGCTACGTGGCCGAACAGACCGGAACGGACTGCGAGGTCACGATCGTCATGCCGAGGCGCGACTACGCGCAGCTCCGACAGCGCATCCTGCACGACCGGACGAGCCGCAGGATCGCGCAGGCGCTCGGCCGCTACGAGCACGTCGACCTCGCCGTCGTTCCCTTCTACTTCGACAAGGTCCACGCGGCGGACCGACCCCGACCCGTCGAGGCGCCCGAGTCCACCACCCCCCTCCCCTCGGGCGCCTCGATCCCATCCGGCAACGGCCAGGCGGGTCGGATAAGCTGACGCGGCGATGCGGGTGATCATCGTTGGGTGCGGGAGGGTCGGCTCCGAGCTGACCATCCAGCTCGCCAAGGCCGGCCACGACGTGACGATCATCGACAAGCGCCCCTCGGCGTTCGACCGCCTGCCGCCGGGGTTCGAGGCGCGAACGATGGTCGGGTTCGGGTTCGACCGCGAGCTGCTCGAGGAGGCGGGGATCAAGGACGCCGACGCGTTCATCGCGGTGACCAACGGTGACAACTCGAACATCGTGGCGGCCCGCGTGGCGCGCGAGCACTACCACGTGCCGAAGGTCATCGCCCGGATCTACGACCCCCGACGGGCCGAGATCTACGAGCGACTGAACATCCCCACGGTGGCGACGACGACCTGGGGCGTGAAGCAGATCATGCTGATGCTGTCGCACGCCCGCGAGGAGATCAAGGAGAGCCTCGCCGGCGGCGACCTGTTCCGGATGCGGATCGGCGTCCCCGGGCACCTGGTCGGCAAGCCCGTCAACCGGCTGAACGTCGACGGCAAGGTCGTCGTGGTGGCGGTCGATCGCGGCGGGCACGGGTTCATCCCGGTCGCCTCGAGCACGTTCCAGGAGGGGGACTTCGTCGGCCTGATCGTGCACAAGGACGCGCTCGAGCTCCTCGACGAACTCCTGGCCCCGACCGTGGAGCACTGAGATGCGCGTGGTGATCTCCGGAGCCGGGGCCGTCGGACGCCACCTGGCGTCCGACCTTCGTCTGCGCGGTCACGATGTGCTGCTGATCGAGCAGGACCCGGCCACGCTCAAGGAGGCCAAGGAGTGGGCGCCCGACGTCGAGTACGTGCTCGGCGACGCGTGCGAGCTCTGGGTGCTCGAGAAGGCGAACCTGAAAACCGCGGACGTCGTCGTGGCCTCGACCGGGGACGACGAGGACAACCTGGTGACCTCGCTCCTCGCCAAGCAGGAGTACGCGGTCCCCCGCGTGCTCGCCCGGGTGAACCACCCGCGCAACGAGTGGATGTTCACCGAGCAGTGGGGGGTGGACGTCGCCGTCTCGGTCCCCCACCTGCTCACGGCGCTCGTGGAGGAGGCGGTGACCGTCGGCGACCTCGTCCGCCTGCTGCGTCTGGAGGGCGGCCGGGTGGCGCTGGTCGAGCTCACGATGCCCGACACGTCGCCCAACGCCGGCCGCCCGATCTACGAGCTCCGTCTGCCCGCCGACTCGGCGATCGTGGCCGTGCTCCGCGAGGGCCACGTGGTCATCCCGCAGCCCGAGTCGGTGATCGCGGCGGGGGACGAGGTCCTCGCCCTGTCCTCGGCCGAGTCGGAGGCGGCGCTCAGGCTGGCGATCGTCGGCGAGGGCGTCCCCGGCGGCTCGCCGCTCGACGAGTAGGGGCGCGGGGCCTCGGACAGACAGACCCTGCGGACTAGTCTGTTTCAGACTAGTCTGAGGGCCGACTGCTCCGGTGCCGCGCCGAGCGTCAGGCCGCGAAGTCGAAGCTCGGGTTCACCATCCGGCGCCCCTGACGGAGCTCCCCGACCACGCCTTCCACGATCAGACGCGTGCCGAGGGTAAGCCCGGGGATCGTCCGGCGCCCCATCCAGATCACCGACATCTCGCCGGTCCCGTCCGAGATCAGCGCCTCGAGCGACTCGAACCCCTCGATCGGCCGCACGGTGATTCGCTTGACCACCCCGGCCACCCGAACCCGGTCCCGGGTCGGGACCTCCGCGATCCGCGTCGTCCCCGGAACCTGCGAGGCCCACCGTCGGATCTCCTCGGCCAGGCGCTGCTCGTCGCTCTCCGCCATGCGGGAGAGGAAGCGACGGAACGGGTCGAGGATGCCCACGCGCCTATCGAAGGTGGTCGAGGCTCCGGCCGCAACTGGAGGCACGGCTCAGGAGACGGCCGCCTCCTCCTTGGTCGTCTCGCGCGGGATCAGCAGCTCGCTCTTGCGGGCCTTCGAGATCCAGATCGCGGCCGCGAGGAGCACGGCCGCCGCCGCCGCGAACAGGAACCGCAGCGACCCGTCCCGAAACTCGACGACGAGCGGTGCGATCAACAGGGCGACGAGGTTCATGACCTTGATCATCGGGTTGAGCGCCGGACCGGCCGTGTCCTTGAAGGGGTCACCGACCGTATCGCCGATGACGGCGGCCCTGTGCTGCTCGCTGTTCTTGCCGCCGTAGTGGCCGGCCTCGACGTACTTCTTGGCGTTGTCCCAGGCCCCGCCGGAGTTCGACAGCATGACCGCCAGAAGCTGGCCGGTCAGGATCGCTCCCGCGAGGAACGCCCCGAGCGCCTCGGCCTTGAGGAGGAACCCCACGATCACCGGCGCCAGCACTGCGAGCAGGCCGGGCGTCATCAGCTCGCGGAGCGAGGTCTTCGTGCAGATGTCGACCACGCGCGCGTACTCGGGCTTCTCGGTGTAGTCCATGATTCCCGGGTGCTCGCGGAACTGGTTCCGCACCTCCACGACCACCTGCGAGGCGGCTCGGCCGACCGCGCGGATCGCGAGCGAGGAGAACAGGAACCCCACCGCGCCGCCGACGAGCAGCCCGACCAGCACGTCCGGCCGATCGACGGGGATCGGGAACTCCTGGAGGTTGCCCTTGCCGAGCGCCTTCAGCACGGCGTCGGCGAACGACCCGAACAGCGAGGTCGCGGCGATCACGGCGGTCGCGATCGCCATGCCTTTGGTGATGGCCTTGGTCGAGTTCCCGATGGCGTCGAGGCCCGTGAGGATCTCCGCCGGACGCCCCTCGAACTCGCCGGACATCTCGGCGATGCCCTGCGCGTTGTCGGAGACCGGTCCGTACGTGTCCATCGACACGATGACGCCCACGGTCGTGAGCATCCCCATCCCGGTGAGCGAGATGAAGTACAGGCGCTCGAAGTTGTTGTTGCCGAGCAGGTACGCTCCGGTCACGGCGGCCGCGATCACCAGGATCGCCCACACCGTCGACTCGAGCCCGACCGAGAAGCCCGACAGGATCGTCGTCGCCGGGCCCGTCTGGGTGGCCTCGGCGATCTCGCGCACCGGCTTGTACTTGGTGTCGGTGAAGTACTGCGTGAGGATCTGGATGACCGAGGCGAGGATCAGTCCGAACAGCACGGCGACCGCCGGCCGGTAGTCCTTCATGTACCAACCGGCGATCACGAAGACGGCCGCCGCCGAGAGACCGGCCGACACGAAGAACCCGCGGTTGATCGACTTCATCCCGTGCTCGTCCTCGCTCCGGGGCGAGACCGCAAGGATGCCGACGATCGACGTGATCACGCCGACGGCGCGGACGAACAGCGGGAACATCACGCCGCCGATCGCGCCGACCTGCGAGCCGGCGAACGCGGACGCGCCGAGGATCAGCGAGGCGACGAGCGTGACCTCGTAGGACTCGAACAGGTCGGCCGCCATCCCGGCGCAGTCGCCGACGTTGTCGCCCACGTTGTCGGCGATCACGGCCGCGTTGCGCGGGTCGTCCTCGGGGATCCCCTTCTCCACCTTGCCGACGAGGTCGGCCCCGACGTCGGCCGCCTTGGTGAAGATCCCGCCGCCCACCCGCATGAACATCGCGAGGAGCGCCCCGCCGAACCCGAAGCCGACGAGCACGTCGGTCGCGTCGGTCTTGTACACGATCAGGATCACGGTGGCCCCGAGAAGCCCCAGCCCGACGGTGAACATCCCCGCCACCCCGCCGGCGCGGAAGGCCAGCCGCATCGCGCGCCGCAGGCCCGATTCCCGCGCCGCATCGGCCACCCGGACGTTCGCGCGCACGGCCAGCCACATGCCCGTGAACCCGGTGATCCCGGAGAAGCCCGCGCCCAGGATGAAGGCGATCGAGCGCCCGAACCGGATGAACAGGTCGCCGTGCACGGCGCCCTCGGGCACCGGCAGCAGGAAGAAGATCGCCACCGTGAGGATGACCAGGAACACACCCACCGTGGTGAACTGCCGCCGCAGGTAGGCGCTCGCCCCCTCCTGGATCGCCCGCGCGATCTCCTTCATCTTGTCCGTGCCCTGGGGCGCGGCGAGCACCTCGCGTACCAGGTAGTAGGCGAAGAGCAGCGCGATCAGCGAGATGCCCAGGATGATCCAGAGCGCCCTGTCTTCGAACGAGCCGAACACCGCCTTGATCGGCCCGCCCTCGGCGGCCAGGTACATGGAGGTCCCCTCCTCGGATTGTTGGTGAAGAAGCCTTCTATCCTGCGGAAACCCCGGGATTATAGGTGGAAGCCCTCGCCGCCGACCCCGGTCGAACGGAGGGCGTTTCCGGGGGTCCAACGCGGGGTGCCGCGTGCGGGGCATCCGGGCCGCGGCCGGCGTGCGGAGGGGGCGGGTGCGGACGCTCGCTCGTGTCGCAAGGGTCACGTGAGCGGCCCGACGACCGCGCCGAGCTCGCGGTCGAGGTCCTCCAGCCCGGCACGGAGGGCGTGCCCCGCGGCGGCGACCTCCTCCGCGTGCTCCGCGCTTCGCTCCCGCTCCTCCTGCGCGCGACGAA
Source organism: Actinomycetota bacterium (assembly GCA_021325015.1). Taxonomy (GTDB): domain Bacteria; phylum Actinomycetota; class UBA4738; order UBA4738; family HRBIN12; genus JAJPHY01. The sequence continues at coordinate 18,925 of JAJPHY010000054.1, forward strand.
CGCCCGCGCGGAGGCTCTCGACCGTGCTCGAAAGACGGTCCACGAGCTCGCGCTCGAGCGCGCGCACGCTCTGGTCCAAGCGCGTGACGAAGTCGTAGCGGAGCCGACCCATGTGCTTGTCGACCAGCCGTGGGATCGCCTCCATCACGTCCCGCTCCACGAGCTTGCGGGCCACCTTCCTCGGGAGGTACCGCCGCAGGTCGGGAAGGAGCGACTCCAGAATGGTCGGGACCTCGAAGAAGGAGTAGGAGAACTCGGTCCTCCGCGAGAGCTCGACGCGGGCCACCCCGGTCTCGAGGCGGATCCCGAGGATGTCGCCGCACACGCGGACGGTCTCCTCCGCGATCTGCTCGGCCTCCTGGACGAACCGGGCGGTCGCCTTCCGGAACGCCTCGGCCACCCGCCGATCCTCGGCCCCTCGCCAGCGGTCGACGTCGGCGCGCAGCCGGGCCCGCACGAGCTCGTCCAGCTCGGAGCCCATCGTTCGGACCTCCTCCGCCCGGTCCAGGAACTCGCGGGCCACCCGACGGAGCTGATCCTCCTCGCGCCGTCGCAGCGCCTCGAGGTCGGCCTCGATCGTCGCGACCAGCCGGTCGCGCTCCTTCCGCACGAGCGCCCGTACGTCGTCCTGGCGCTCGGCCGCGCGGGCGAAGACCCGCTCCATCTCCTCGACGCGGCGGGCGAGGTCCTCCTGCGGCAAGGCCGCCGCCCGCTCCTCCACGTCGATCGAGTTCCGGAGGTCGGCGATCAGCCGCCGCGCGCGCTCGGCGACCGACTCCAGGATCGTGCCTCCCTTCTCGCGGAGCAGGAACGCCCGGAAGTCGCGCTCGAACGCTGGGAGCCCTGAGTCCTCCAGCGCCGTCGGGTCGGCTTCAAGCTTGGCGCGCAGCGCGTTCCGGGCGCTCACCGGGTACAGGCGAACCTCGTGGCCCACGGCATCGGCGATCACGCCTCGGGTGAACTCGATCGCCTCCTCGCGATCGGACTCGGACAGATAGTCGACCTTGTTCAGGACGAAGAACATCCGGGCCGCCTCCTCCCGCACCTCCCGGAGGAACGCCCGCTCGGCGTCGGAGATCGGCGGATCGGCCGTCGTGAGGAAGATCGCGGCGTCGGCCTCAGGCACGAACGCCCGGGCCGCCTCGGTGTTGTGGGCGTAGACGCTCCCCACGCCCGGCGTGTCGACCAGGAACACGCCGTCGCGGAGCTCCTCGGCCGGGTAGTGGAGGACGGCGCGCTCCACGCCCCGGCGGTTCTCGGGGTTCCCACGCTCCGTGACGAAGGCGGCGAGCTCGTCGACACCGATCGGCTCGACCCGGCCGCCCGTACGCACCACCTCCGCGCGGACCTCATCGCCCCAGGTCACCGCCGTGACGACCGAGGTGAGCGGGACGACGGCGGAGGGCAGGACCTCCGCGCCGAGCAGCGCGTTGACGAACGTGGTCTTTCCCCGCTTGAACTCGCCGACCACCACCACGTTGAAGCGTTCCTCGGCGAGCTTGTTCGACAGCGCTCGGCAGGCCTCCGCCACTCCGTGCCCGTTGCGCCGCTCGGCGAGCTCGGCGAGTCGAGCGAGGAGCGCGGTGAGGCGGTCGCGGCCCTCCGCGTACGTCCGGTCCCCCATCGAGCGCTCCTACCCCCGCCATCGGTAGGAGCCATCAGCCCGGAGCGGGCGGTCGGCGGGCCCCATCGCCTGTTGTGGAGTATAGGCATCGGTCCCTCCTATACTGCGTCGGGCGATTCGTTCGCCCGAGGCGATGGAGCTCGCCGAACCGCTCGACGTGAGCTGATAGCTCCTACCCGTCGGGGAGGTAGGGGCATGGAGCGGAAGAACGACACCGCCGGGCGGCTCGAGGACCTCGTCCTCACCTTGCGCGACACCGAGGTTCCGGCGGAGACTCACCCGGTGCACATGCCCGACGACGCGAGCCCCGCCGATCCGGCCGAAGCTCGCTTCCTGCTGTACGTCGGCCTGTTCGACGCGCTGGCGGACCGAGTCCTGTCCGAGGCTCCCTCCGAGGAGGAGGGCGAGGTCCATCTTCGGCGCGCGCTGGCCGCCGCCATGAGCGCCGACTCCGTCCTGAAGTTCGAGCGACACGAGCGCCAGACCCGTGCCGACCAGAACGAGCTCATGGCGCGGATGCGGTCGCGAGAGATCCAGATGACCGAGCGCTGGATGCTCCCTCGGCTGCGCGAGGACATCGACGCCTACCGTCGCAGAATCGAGGGCCTTCGTCGCGCTCTGCTGGAGGAGGCGGAATGACCGCCGGAGTCGAGATCCTCGCCGCCGACTGGGCCGCGCTCGTGCCGACCGGCCGGCTGGAGCCGGACGAGGTCCGCGGCCTCCTCGCGCGCGGCCGCGCGATCGCGGCGGCCGCTCCCGCCGGGGCGATGCCCGAGCGTCTCTCGCGGCCGGAGCGCCTCGAGCGGCTCCGCCGGTCCCTCGCGGTCGCGGCGGCCCGGGCGGCCGTTCACCGCTTCGAGCTCGTCAGGCAGCGCGAGCGCTTCGAGCGCTCGGAGCGCGACGAGGTCGAGACCTACGAGCGCCATCTCGAGCTCCACAAGGACGTGGTGCCTCCGCTCAAGCTCGAGGCCCGGGCCCTGCGCGCCGAGGTGCGGAGCCTGGAGGCGGAAGCGCGCGCACGCGGCATCGACGTCGACGCCATCCAGCCCGCGATCGACTGGCGGAACACGCTCGCCGTCGACGGCTACGAGGCTCCGAAGTACGAGACGCCCGAGAGCCGCAAGCGGGCCGCCGTCGAGTTCTTTCGTCGGGTGGGCAAACGGTGAGGCGAGCCTCGAGACGAGCGGGCGCTCGGTCGCGGAGATTGAGGAGGGTGGCGTGGTCGTAGCGCGCCGGGCTCGAGCGCTCCGAGACGAGGTCGGCTACCACGATCTCCTCGCCGACCTCCGCAAGCCCGGGTGCCCGGCCTGCCACGGGGGCCACCGCGCCGCGTGGCGCTACCTCGACGCACTGCTCTGGGAGTTCGTGAACGATCCGGAGGTCCGCGCGCGGCTCCGCGCGTCCCTGGGGTTCTGCCGGGAGCACGCCCTGATGCTCCTGGCGGTCGCCTCCAACCGGTCCGCCGGCAGCGGCGTCGGTATCCTGTACGAGGACCTGCTCCGCCACGTTCGCGAGGAGCTGATCTCGGCCTCCCGGAGCCGGACGCGGAGCGCCAGCCGGAGAGGGCGGAGGTCGTCCGAGCGCCCCGTCCGCGGGCGGTGCCCCGCGTGCGAGAGCGCAAACTTCGTGGCCACGAACTACGCCCGGATCCTTGCCACCGCACCCGAGGACTCCCCGCCGATCGAGGGCATCCGGCGGCCGATGCGGGGCATCTGTCTGCCGCACCTCGAGCTCGGTCTCCGGCACGCGCGGACCGAGGCCCAGGCGGCGCGCTTGGTCGAGCTCTACCTCCGCGGTGAGGAGGAGCTCCGCACCGACCTCACGGAGTTCGTTCGCAAGCAGGACTACCGGTTCCAGAGCGAGGGCCTGACCGACGCCCAGGCGAGCTCGTGGATGCGGGCGGTGTACCGTCTCGTCGGCGAGCCCCTGCCCCGCAAGCCACCCGAGCGATGAGCGCCACGAAAACGAGCCGGCGCGAGTCGGTCCTGCGCAACCGCACGGTCGCCGGGATCGGCCTCGCGAGCTTCTTCTCCGACGCGGGCCACGAGATGGCGACGGCTGCCCTCCCCGCGTTCCTCACCTCGCTCGGGGCGCCGGCCGCCGCGCTCGGAGCCATCGAGGGCGTCGCCGACGCGGCCCTGTCGACCTCAAAGCTCGCGGGCGGCGTCGTCGCCGACCGCAGGGGCACCGACCGCCGGCGGGTGGCCGCCGCCGGCTACCTGGTCACGGGTCTCGGGTACGGCTCGTTTGCCTTCGCGGGGTCCTGGCCGGCCGTGGCCCTGGGCCGGGCGGTCGCCTGGGCCGCGCGCGGATTGCGGACGCCGGCCCGCGAGGCGCTCTTGGCCGAGGCCGTCCCTCCCGAGTACCTGGGCCGCGCCTTCGGCATCGAGCGCGCTGGGGACTCCCTCGGCGCGATCGCCGGACCGCTCGTCGCCGCCGCCCTCCTGTCGACGATCGGCTACCGGCACCTGTTCTGGATCAGCTTCTTCCCAGCCCTCGCGGCCGCGCTGTCGGTGCGATTCCTCGCCCGCGAGGTCCCGCGGGCGCGAGACGTCGCCCATCACGTGGGGATGAGCATCCGGGAGCTCGCGACCGCGCCGGGCCTGTTCCGATCGCTGCTCGCCGGGGTCGGGCTGTACGGGCTCGGCAACTTCTCCGCCACTCTGCTGATCCTTCGCGCAACCCAGATCCTGTCCTTTGAGGGCCGGAGCGCCGCGTCGGCGGCCGCGACGGCCGTGCTGCTCTACACGGCGCACAACGCGGCGAACGCGTTCGCCGCCTACCCGGCCGGAGCCCTCGCCGACCGGATCGGTCGCCGGGTGGTCCTCGTGATGGGCGTGGCGTTGTTCGCCCTCGCCTGCGTGGCCTTCGCGTTCTCCCCCTCGAGCCTGCCGATCCTCGCCGCGCTGTTCGTGGCGATCGGGGCCTCAACCGCGCTGGTCGAGACCGCGGAGGGGAGCCACGCCGCCGAGGTCCTCCCGATCGCGCTGCGTGGCAGGGGATACGGGGTCGTCGGGCTCGTCGACGGGGTAGGCGATCTCGTCTCGAGCCTCGTCGTCGGCGTCCTGTGGACCGTGGCCTCGCCGGCATGGGGGTTCGCGTACGCGGCGCTGCTCTCGATGCTCGGCGCGCTCGTGCTGATCCCCGGCTGCCTCACCGCCCGCCGGCCGAGCGCCTGACGAGCCGAACGAACTCGCGCGCGGCCGGCGAGAGCGGCGTACGGCGGAACACGAGCCCGATCGTCCGTCGGACCCGCGGCCGGAGCGGGGCGACGACCGCGCCCCTGCGCGCCGCGTCGTGAGCCTGCGGGGCCGGCAGCAGCGTCACCCCGGCTCCGGCCAGCACGAGCGGCAGGATCGCCTCGCGCTCGTCGGTCTCGACCGCGACGAGGGCGCGGGCGCCCGCCGCCTCGAACGCCCGATCCAGCAGGCGGCGTGTCGACGTCCCGGGAGGGCCGGTCACGATCGGAAGGTCCCGCAGTCTCGCGACCGTGATCCGCCCCGAAGGCGGGGGCTCGAAGCCGGGCGGACAGACCGCCAGGAGCTCCTGGACGAGGAACGGCTCGGCGATCAGGTCCTCGTCCTCGACCGGCACCTCGGAGAGCCCGACCTCGGCTCGACCCGAGCGCACGAGCACGGCGACGGATCGGCCGGCCTCGGGCTGGAGGACACGGACCGACACCCCAGGAAACTCGCGGCGGAAGGCCCCGACGAGCGGGGCGAGGGGATCCGCCGCGAGCGTTGGAAGCGCGGCCAGGTCCAGGCGTCCGCTCTCCAGCCCGGCGACCGCCGCGGCGGCCGCGCGCGCGTTCTGCACGTCCCGGACGATCCCGCGCGCGAACTCGAGGAACGCCTCGCCCGCCGAGGTGGGGATCACCGAGCGCCCGAGCCGGTGGAACAGCTCGACCCCGAGCTCCCGCTCGAGGCTCCGAACGCCCTGCGACACCGAGGGCTGGGAGACATAGAGGGCCTCGGCCGCCCGAGAGAAGCCGCCGTGGTCGGCGACGGCGATCGCGTAGTCGATGAGCCTGAGTTCCATAGGCTCAGCCTATCGTTTCGATGCGAAATCAGTGTTGAGCTTCTCAACGATCGGTCGTGCGATGGAATCGTGGACGCGGGCAGATGCGCGGTCGTGGCCGCCGTGGCCGGGTGGACGTGGCTGTGGGTTGGGCTGATCGGCCTCGCCGTCGGGTTCAGCGCGGGCCTGTTCGGCAAGGGCGGGTCGGCGGTCGCCACCCCTCTCCTGCACGCGGCGGGCGTTCCGGCCTTCGTCGCGGTGGCCGCCCCGCTGCCCGCCACCGTGCCCTCGACGCTCGCGGCGTCGTGGGCCTACGCCCGCGCGCACCTGGTGGACCGGCGGATCCTCGCCTGGAGCGCCGGGTTCGGGCTCCCGGCAACCGCCCTCGGGGCGCTCGCGACGCGATGGATCGACGGAGAGCTGCTGGTGCGCGCAAGCGAGCTGGTGGTGGCCGGGCTCGGGATCCGGTTCCTCCTGCGGCCGGGCTCGCCGACGGAGAAGGCGGCCGAGGCGCCGCCAGATCGCGCTCGGCTGGCGGTGGTCGCCACGCTCGTCGGGGTCGCCTCGGGACTGCTCGCGAACAGCGGCGGGTTCCTGCTCGCGCCGCTGTACCTGGGGGTGCTGCGCATGCCGATCAAGCGCGCCTTCGCCACCTCCCTCGCGGTGGCGAGCCTGCTCGCCGTTCCCGGCACGCTCGTCCACTGGGCCCTCGGCCATATCGACTGGGCGGTGGTCGCGGTGTTCGGGGCAAGCTCGATCCCCTTCTCGTACCTGGGCGCGCGAGTCGCGCTCCGCTCCGATCCCGTTCGGCTGGAGCGGGTCTACGGGGCCGCCCTCACCTTGCTCGGACTCGGGCTGTTCGCACTGGGGCGCTGAGCCCCCGGCCGGCGGCGCCGGACGCCGCACAGCCCGCCACGTTCGGCTACGAGGGCGCCCGCTCCCGCGTGCGCAGCAGCAGGAAGCCCAGCAGCCCGGTGAGCACGGCCGCGAGCACGACCCCCACCCGAGCGGCGTCGAGCAGCGGGCCGGTGAGCGAGAGCTCGGCGACGAAGAGGGACACGCTGAACGGCACCCCGGCTGCGGCCCCGACGCCGAGCACCCGCCTCCAGGTCAGGCCGGCCGGGAGACCGCTCGCGCCCAGTCGCACCGCCAGCCACGACCCCAGGACGATCCCCAGGGGCTTGCCCAGAGCGCGGGCCAGCAGCATCCCCACCACCACCCGCTCGGAGCTCGTCGTGGCGAGCGCGTGCGGGACGATCCGGACGCCGGCGTCGGCCAGGACGAACACCGGGAGGACCACGTAGCTCGTCCACGGGTGCAGGGCGGCCTCCAGCCTGGCGAGCGGCGAGACCGCGCCGCGGCAGAGCCTCGAGAGCTCGAGCCACTGCGCCGCGTCGGCATCGGGCGGAGAGGGATCGTCCACGGTCTCGTCGGCGATCCGGTGGGCCTCGCGGCTCACCGCGCGGGGTCGGTGGAAGGGCACCGCCGGCGTGAGCAGCCCCATGGCGACGCCCGCGAGCGTCGGGGACACCCCCGAGCCGTGGAGCGCGAGCCACATCGCGGTGCCGAGCGCGCCGTAGACGACGCTCGAGCGGACGTCGATCCGGCGGGCGACGAAGACCACGGCGCCGATGGCCAGCGCGAGGGCGACCGACCCCGCGGAGAGGCGGTGGGAATAGAAGATCGCCACGGCCGCGATCGTGCCCAGGTCGTCCGCGATCGCCAGCGACAGGACGAACACGCGGAGGGAGGAGGGCGCTCGAGGAAACGCGAGCGACAGAACGCCGAGCGCGAGCGCGATGTCGGTTGGCATCGCGGCGCCCCAGCCGTGCGAGGCGGGCGGGCTCGGGTTCGCCACCAGGTACAGGAGCGCGGCGACGACCATCCCCCCGAGCGCCGCGGCCGCCGGCAGGATCGCCGCGCGCCGGCTCCGCAGCTCCCCCGTGAGAAGCTCCCGTTTGACCTCGAGCCCGGCCACGAGGAAGAACAGCGTCATCAGCCCGTCGCGGATCCAGCCCCGGAGGTCGTCCTCGACCCCCCACCGCCCGAGCCGAACGACGAGGTGGCGGCTCCACAGATCCTCGTACGCCCCCCGGAGCGGCGAGTTGGCCCACACCAGGGCGACCGCGAGCGCGAGCAGCAGCAACAGGCCGCTCGCCACCTCGGTCTCGAGGAACGACTGCAACGGCCGGATCACCCGCCGGGGAATCGGCCGGTCCGAGCGCGACCACGGCAGGCGGAGCTCCTCGCCCCGTTCGACCTTCACCGCCGGCGCTCCTCCTCGGCCGGCCGATCGCCCCGGAGGATCGCGTAGCCGAGGCCCCCCGCGACGACCGAGGCGAGCAGCACGCCGAGGCGGGCGTGCTCGAGCAGGGCGCCGCTCGGGAAGGCGAGCTCCGCGACGAAGATCGAGAGGGTGAAGCCGATCCCGGCCACGGACGCGGCCCCCGCGAGCCGCCTCCACGTGACGCCCTCGGGGAGGGTGCCCACGCCCGTCCGCACCGCCAGGGCCGAGGCGCCCAGGATGCCGACGAGCTTGCCCACAACCAGCCCCACCACGACGCCGAGCGTGACGCGGCTCGCCGCGGCGCTTCGGAGGGCGTCCGCGGACAGGCGGACCCCGGCGTTCGCGAGCGCGAACAGCGGGACCACGACGAACGTCGGCCACGGGTGGAGGGCGGACTCCAGGCGGGCGAGGGGCGACACGGCCTCGCGCGAGAGCCGTGCCAGTGAGAGCCACTGCGGCGCATCCGCATCCGGCGGCCATGGATCGTCCACCGTCTGATCGGCGACCCGGTGCGCCTCACGGCTCACGGCCGCCGGGCGCTGGAAGGGCGCCGCCGGCGTCAGCAGTCCCAGAACCACGCCGGCGATCGAGGCATGCACGCCGGACTCGAACACGGCCACCCAGAGCGCGACCCCGAGCGCCAGGTAGACCGCACCAGCCCGCACGTGGATCCGGCGCAGGAGCACGGCGAGCGCGACCAGGGCGAGCGCGACCAGCAGCGGGACCCACGAGACCGATCCGGAGTCGACAACCGCGATCACCACGATCGCGCCGATGTCGTCGACGATCGCGAGGGTGAGCAGGAAGGGCTTCAGCCCCCCGGGGGCGCGACCCGCCGCGAGCGTCAGCCCGCCCAGGGCGAACGCGATATCGGTCGCCATCGGGACGCCCCATCCGCGTCCGCCGTCCCCGCCGGCGTTCAGCGCCAGGTACAGGACGGCGGGCACCACCATCCCGCCGACCGCGGCCACGACCGGCAGAGCGGCCGCGCGCATCGTGCGGAGCTCCCCGGTCAGGACCTCACGCTTGATCTCCAGTCCCACGACGAGGAAGAACAGCGCCATGAGGCCGTCGTTCACCCAGTGCCGCAGGTCCTGCGAGACGGGCACGCCCCCGGCTCTCAGGGTGAGCCTCGTGTGCCAGAGGGTTTCGTACGCGCCCCTCCAGGGCGAGTTCGCCCACCCGAGGGCGATCACGGCGGCGGCGAGGAGGACCAGGCCGCCTGCGGACTCGGTCCCCAGGAAGGCCTGCAGGGGCTGCACGATCCGGCGCGGGAGCGGGCGTTCCGAACGGGACCAGGGCGTGCGGATACCCTCGCCCAGCGCGGTCGGGTCGGTCGGTCGGTGCGCCACGCGGTCCTCGTCGCCGACCAGGCTTCCCGGCGCACCCTCGATGGACGGCCTCATCGTACCCGATGTCCCCACACGTAGGATTGGAGACACCGTGAGACGCCCCCGATTCGGCCTGCCCGAACGCGACGCGCTGCACGCCGTCCGCCTCCGGTGGCAACGGACCGTGGTCCTGGCAGGCCTCACCGGCGTCCTCACCGGCCTTGGCGTGGCGTTGTTCGACTGGCTGACCGCGAACGTGCTCCTCGATTCGGTCCGGAGGTCCCCGCGCTGGGCTCAGACGCTCGCGCCGGGGCTCGGCCTCCTCTTGGCGGCCCTCCTGCTGCGCTTCGCCGCTCGCGGCGCGAGTCCCTCCACCTCAGACGAGTACATCCGCTCCTTCCACGAACGCGGCGCCCGCCTGCCGCTCACCCCCGTGGTTGGGCGGATCCTGGCCTCGGTGGCCACGCTCGGGTCGGGAGGGGCGATGGGGTTCGAAGGCCCGTCCATCTACCTCGGCGCCGCTGTCGGCTCGCTTCTCCAGCGGAGGTTCTCGCGGTTCTTCTCGCGGGAGGACGCCAAGGTGCTCCTCGTGGCCGGCGCGGCCGCGGGCGTCTCGGCGATCTTCAAGGCGCCGGCGACCGGCGCGCTCTTCGCGCTCGAGGTGCCGTTCCAGGAGGACCTCGCCGCGCGGGCGGCGCTTCCCGCGGTGGTCTCCTCGGCGGCCTCCTACCTGACGTTCGTGGCGTTTCACGGCACCACCCCGCTGTTCTCGGTGCGGGGCAATCCGGGATTCCAGCTGAACGATCTCGTGGGCGCCGCGCTGGTGGGCCTGCTCTGCGGGACCGGTGCCCGCGCGTTCGTCTGGCTGATCCGGCAGGCGAAGCGGGCCCAGCGATCCGTCCCGCCGCGGGTGGCCTGGCTGGTCGGCGGCGCGGCGCTGGCCGGAATCGGCGCGCTCGGGTTCGCCGCCTTCGACGGACCGCTCGCGCTCGGGCCCGGCTACCGGGCCGTCACCTGGCTCACCGATCCGACCCGCGACCTCGGCCCGATCGCCCTGCTCCTCGGGTTGCGGGCGCTCGCCACGGCGTTCACGCTGGCCGGCGGGGGCGCCGGCGGGCTGTTCATCCCGCTCGTCGTGGAGGGCGCGATCCTCGGTCGCCTGATCGCCGGCGTGATCGGGCTGACCCGAACGACCCTGTTCCCGCTGGTGGGAGCCGCCGCCTTCCTCGGTGCCGGCTACCGGACGCCGATCGCCGGCGTGATGTTCGTCGCCGAGTCCACCGGGAGGCCCGGGTTCGTGGTCCCCGCCCTGATCGCGACGGCCGTCGCCCAGCTGGTGATGGGTCGCTCCTCGATCTCCCCGTATCAGATCCGCATGCGCGGGGGCCACGTCGAGGAGCGGCTGCGGATGCCGGTCTCGACCGTCCTCGTCCGCGACCCCTACACGGTGCCGCCGACCGCGACGGTCGAGGACCTGCTCCACCGCCACTTCGTACAGGCGCGCTCGCGCGCGATCCCGGTCGCTGAGGTGAACCGATACCTCGGCATGGTGCGGCTCGAGGACGTCGACGAGGTGCCGCGGGAGGAGCGGGCCTCGCGGACGGTCGCCGAGGTCATGCGCCCCGACGTCCCGGCAGGCTCGAGCGGATGGACGCTCCGCCACGCGGTGGCCGCGATGGAGGCCGCCGACGTGGATCAGCTCGCGATCGTCGAGGGCGAGACCCTCGTGGGCGTGGTGAGCATGGACGACATCGTCAGCCTGGGCGAGATCCTGGAGGCGACCTCCGACTGAGCTCGGGGCATCGTCCCGGATGCCGGGGCATGACCCGGGTGGTTGTAGTTCGGGGCGGGCCCCGGTACCCTTCCCGCGGTTTGTCCGAAGGTCGCCATCGCCCGTCACCCCAGCGGCGGCTCCCCCCCGCGGTGCTGATCGTCCCAGCCGCGCTCGTCGCGCTGGGCCTGGTCCTGTTCCTCGTGCTTCGCGGCGGGAGCGGCGGCCGAGGCATCTTCGGCGGAGGCCCCGACGACACGATCCCCGCGTTCGACTTCCGGATCACAAAGACACAGCCGATCGTGGTCACCGACAAGGAGCCGTCGCAGTTCGACTCGTCCGCGGCGCAGGTGGCGGACGAGGTGACGAAGACGATGACGGCGCTCTACACGGAGGCCTTCCTCGACCCGTCGAACTGGCGCGACGGCACGTACGACAACGTGTGGCCCCTGTTCGACGAGGGCTCGCGCACGAGCGCTCAGCAGGACGGCACGACGCTCACGCTCGGCGCCTCCGCCGGCGACACGTACGACAAGGTCGGCCGCCCCAAGGGAAAGATCGCCGTCAAGGTGCTCCTGGACCGCGAGGAGAAGCCCTCGATGGCGGTCGCGATCGTGAAGTTCAGCGCCCTCGGGACCCGCAAGGACGGCACGTACACCGAGATCGTGAGCACCGGCCAGTTCTTCCTGAGGCCCGGGGGTTCCGGCTGGACCGTGTACGCGTGTCAGGTCCGGCGCTCGGACCACGAGACCACGCCGCCGCCGGGTCCCTCCGGCAGCCCCTCGGGAGCGTCCTCGTGAGGCGGCGGACCGTCCTCGCGGCCGTCGCGCTTGCGGCGTGGATCGCGGGATCGACGCTCGGGATCTCGGCGCCCGGAGGAACGCCGAGGGCCTCGGCGCAGCCGTTCCTCGAGATCGGCCAGGCGCACGCCGGGTTCGCGCCCACGCTCGACGGCTCTCGGCCGATCTTCATCCTGTTCATCGGGAGCGGCGCGCGTCCCGGTGAGGACGTCGAGCACTCGCTCGCCGACTCGATCCACATCGTCTCGATCAACCCGGCCAAGCACCGATCGGCGATCCTCGGAATCCCGAGGGACTCGTGGGTGGACATCCCCGGCCACGGGTCGAGCAAGATCAACTCGTCGATGGTCTACGGGGGACCCCAGCTGCTCGTCCAGACCATCGAGAGCCTGACCGGCATCCACCTCGACTACTGGGTCCTCACCACGTTCTGGGGCTTCACGACGATGCTGAACAACATCGGCGGCCTCACCGTGGACGTGCCGTTCGCGATGCACGACTCCTACTCGGGGTCGGACTTCGAGCCCGGGGTGCAGGTCCTCAAGGGGCCCGACGCGTTGGCGTTCGCCCGCGACCGCCACAGCCTGCCCGAGGGCGATTTCGGGCGGTCGGAGGACGGAGGCCGGCTCATCGTGGCCGCGCTGCAACAGTTCCGGAAGGAGTACTCGAAGGATCCCAGCCGGCTGCTGACCTGGGTCGCGGCCGGCCTTCGAAACGTCCAGACCAACGTGCCCTTCGACCAGGTTCTCGAGCTTGCGTTCACCGCGCTCTCGGTGAACCCCAAGTACGTCGAGAACGTGGTGGCGCCGGGGACGACCGGCATGGTGGGCGGAAGCTCGGTCGTGAATCTGACCTCGCAGGCGCAGACGATCTTCCACGACATGGCGGGCGACGGGCTGATCGCCAAGAAGAACCTGCCGCCGAGCCCGAACGCGAGCCTGCTGGGCGGCTGATCACCCCCGAGCTAGTCTGTTACAGACTAGTTGCGGAGCTCCGGACCCCGGCACCGGCGCCGCGGCGTGCTCGGCATCTCAACGCGTGAGCACGTACACGACGTACGCCGCGTAGAACGCGCCCTGCAGCAAGAGCCAGGGCGCCGTGAAGCGCTTCCGGAACCGGATCGTGCCGTACAGGACGAGTCCGGCCGCGAGCGCGATGCCGGCGGCCACCAGCGCCTCGTGCGCGAGGTGCCAGGGGGTGAGCAAGAGCCCAACGGTCACGGGGAACGAGGACTGGAACACCATCGCCCCGGTCATGTTGCCCAGCGCGAGGGTGTCCTTGCGACGCCGGACCCAGATCACGCTGTTGAACTTCTCCGGCAGCTCGGTCGCGAACGGCGCGAGGAGCAGCGCGAACACGAGGTGCGAGAGGTGGAACCGCTCGCCGAGCAGGTTCACCGCGGAGACGAACAGGCGCGCGCCGCCGACGATCAGCAGGAGAGAGACGGCGACCTGGACGAAGCTCGGCCAGCTCGGCAGGCGCTTGGACCACGCCGGGAGCGAGGGTCGCAGGCGCCGGAACCAGGCCCACACGTACAGCGGTCGGATCTCGCTCTCGGCCTCCGCCTCGAGCTCGCGCTCGCCGGGCGCGGCGAAGTGCCGCCGCACGTAGAACACGTAGCCGACGACCAGGACGGCCGAGAGGGCCCAGTCGAGCGCCCGCACGTGGACGAGCCCGGCGACCATCGCGAGCGCGTACATCGCGAGGAAGTAGCCGAGGTCCTGCCGAAGCACGCCCGGATCGCCCTCGAGCTCCAGGCTCCGCCCGTTCGTTCGGGAGGTGACGAAGACCGCCACCGCGATCACGAACATCGCGAGCGTGGTCAGCATGAACGGCGCCCCGAGGATCGCGCCGATCCCGATCTCCTCGCCGGAGGCATGACCGGACACGATCGCGATGATCGGCAGGATCGTCTCGGGGAGCGCGGTGCCGACGGCGGCGAGCACGCTCCCGACCGCGCCGTCGGACAGGCCGAAGCCCTCGCCGATCCACTCCACACCGTTCGTGAACAGCTCGGCGCCGGCGAGGATCACCAGGAGCGACAGGGCGAGCTCGAGCCATTGCATGGGCCGGGGCATTGTCCCACTCCGACCGGGCCCGACCCTCTGTTACGCTGCGTCGATCGAAGGGGAGTAGTCCGGAAGCGGACCTCGCCGTCATCACGGCCGATCGGCCCGGCGGGTCCCTCGCGACGCGGGGACGAGACCTTCGGCCCGTGGAGGCTGAGGAGGTCGCGTGACCACGCTGAAGGAGGAGCTCCGGGACGTCCATCCGTCCCGGCAGGGCGCCTCCCTGATCCTGGCCTTCGCCGCCACCGGCCCCGGGCTCGTCCTGCGCGTCTCGGGCGCCCACGTGGCGGAGCCGCTCGCGGCCCTGCTGTTCGGCCTCGCGATCGTCGGGGCCGCGTTCCTGCTCTCGTGGGCGGCGGAGGTCGCCCAACTCGACATCTCGGCCGGCCTCGCAATCGCCGTCCTCGCCTTCATCGCGGTGCTGCCCGAGTACGCGGTCGACATGGTCTTCGCGCTGAAGGGCGGGAACGCCGTGCAGGCCTACGGGGCCGCCTGCCGACCTCCCGGCTCGGGCGTCGAGACCGCGTGCTCGCTCGCGCTCGCCAACATGACCGGCGCGAACCGCCTGCTGATCGGGATCGGCTGGTCGATGGTGGTCTTCATCGCCTGGGCGCGGCTGCGGGCCCAGGGTCGCCCGTCGGGCGAGGTCGTCCTCGAGCGGTCGCACGCCGTCGAGGTCTCCTTCCTCGGCCTCGCCACGGCCTACTGCCTGTTCCTGCCGCTCAAGCACTCCGTCACGCTGATCGACGCGGCCGTGCTCGTCGGGATCTTCGTCGCGTACACGATCCGGATCTCGCGCGCGCCGGCGGAGGAGCCGCACCTGGTCGGCCCCGCCCGCCTCCTCGGCGGGCTTGCGCGCGCGCCACGCCGGCTCGCCGTCGTCGGGCTGTTCGTGTTCTCGGCGGCCGTGATCCTGCTCGTCGCCGAGCGCTTCGCCGACGCGCTCGTGGGGACCGGGCGCGAGTTCGGCGTGAGCGAGTTCCTGCTGGTCCAGTGGCTCGCGCCGCTCGCCTCCGAGGCGCCCGAGCTCCTCGTCGCCGGGCTGTACGCGTGGCGGCTGAACACGAACGCCGGCCTCGGCACGCTCGTCTCGAGCAAGGTCAACCAGTGGACGCTGCTCGTCGGGACGCTCCCGGTGGTGTTCGCGCTCGGCGTCGGCGGGCTCCACGGCCTGCCGATCGACGCGCACCAGCGCGAGGAGCTGTTCCTCACGGCGGCGCAGTCGTTCTTCGCGCTCGCGGTGCTCGCCACGCTGTCGATCTCGTCGCGCGAGGCGCTCATGCTCTTCTCGCTGTTCTGGGCGCAGTTCGTGATCGGCGCGGTCGTGCCGGACTCGTTCGGCGGACGCGAGCTCGTGATCGTGGCGATCGCCTATCTGGTCCTCGGGATCCTGATCTTCGTCCGAGACCGCGAGCGGATCCCCGAGTTGCTGCGGGACGGGTTCGTGCGCCCGTATCACCTGCTGAACGGCGCGGCCGACGAGGAGGGCCGGCGGTAGCCTCAACGCTCCGGACGCCCGTGGCGGCGGCCGAACCAGCGACAGGTCCACTCCTGGCCTCCGATCGTCCCCAGGCGATTCACCGGCAGGTCGGTACGATCCGCGGCATGGATTCGCGCGCCCTCCTGGAGCGGGTCGCCGGTCCGGACACTCTCGTCCACGTGCGCGAGCTCCCGGCTCGCCCGAACGTCGTGGAGCCGTTCCCCGAGGACCTGCCCGAGCTGCTCGTCGAGCGGCTGTCGCTCCTCGGCGTCGAGGGCCTGTACCGGCACCAGCGGGAGGCGCTCGACGCGGTCCGCGCCGGCCGGAACGTCATCGTCGCCACCGGCACGGCGAGCGGGAAGACCCTCGTCTACAACCTCGCGTTCGCGGCCGAGGCGATCCTCGACGCCAAGCGCACCGCCCTGTACCTGTACCCGACGAAGGCGCTCGCGCGCGACCAGCTCCGCCAGATCCGCGAGCTCAAGCTCCCGCAGCTAAAGGCCGCCGTGTACGACGGCGACACGCCGCGGGCCGAGCGACCGCTCGTTCGCAAGAACGCGAACCTCGTGATGTCGAACCCCGACATGCTCCACGCCTCGCTCCTCCCCGATCACGCGCGGTGGGCGGACTTCCTGCTGCGCCTGTCGCTCGTCGTCGTCGACGAGGCGCACGTCGCGCGCGGCGTGTTCGGCTCCCACGTCGCGATGGTGCTCCGCCGGCTCCGACGCCTGATCGCCCACTACGGCGGCGAGCCGCGGTTCGTGCTCGCGAGCGCGACGGTCGGCAATCCGGCCGAGCTCGCCGAGCGGCTGGTCGGCCTGCCGTTCGACGCCGTGACCGAGGACGCCTCGCCGTCGGGCGAGAAGGTGTTCGCGCTCGTGAACCCGCCGGTGATCGACGAGGAGTCGGGGGCGCGACGGAGCGCGCTCACCGACGCGTCGGGGATCATGGCGCGCCTGGCCGAGGCGGGCGTGAGATCGATCGGGTTCACGAGGTCCCGGCGCGCCGCGGAGCTGCTCGCCGAGTTCGCGCGCCGGGAGCTGCCCGCCGAGCTCAAGCCCCGGGTGAAGTCCTACCGCGCGGGCTACCTGCCCGAGGAGCGCCGCGAGCTCGAGCGAATGCTGGCGGAGGACCGCCTCGTGGCCGTGGCCTCGACGAGCGCGCTCGAGCTCGGGATCGACATCGGCTCGCTCGACGCGGCGATCCTCGTCGGCTACCCGGGCACCCGCGCCTCGATGTGGCAGCAGGCCGGGCGCGCCGGGCGCCGGGAGTCCGCCTCGCTCGCGGTGCTCGTCGCGCAGGACGACCCGCTCGACCAGTACCTCGTCACGCACCCCGAGGACCTGTTCGACCGGCCGGCCGAGGACGCGGTGATCGACCCCTCGAACCCGTTCGTGCTCGAGCCGCACCTTCTGTGCGCGGCCCGCGAGCACCCGCTCGCCGAAGAGGAGCTCGCGTTCTTCGGGCCCGAGGCGGCGGACGCGGCCGCCCGTCTGGAGGAGCGGGGCGAGCTGGTCCGGCGCCGGGGGACGCTCCACCACCGGGGGCGGGAGGCTCCGCACCGGCGCGTCGACATCCGGAGCTCGAGCGGGCACCTGTTCGCGATCGTGATCCGGGAGACCGGCGAGCTCCTCGGGACCGTGGACGAGTCCCGCGCCTACGACCACGTGCATCCCGGGGCGGTCTACCTGCACCAGGGCGAGCAGTTCGAGGTCTCCGAGCTCGATCTCGCGAACCGCGTCGCGCTCGTCTCGCGCGCCGACCCCGACTACTACACGCAGTCTCGCGACACCACCGACATCGAGGTGGTCGGGGCGAGCGAGCGGGCCGCGACCGGCGACGGCGTGCCGACCTTCTACGGCGCCGTCCGCGTGACCAACCAGGTCGTGGGGTTCGTGCGGCGCCTGGTGGCCTCGGGCGAGGTGGTCGACTCGGTCCCGCTCGACCTGCCGCCGCAGACGCTCGAGACGAAGGCCGTGTGGTGGGCGATCCCCCAGCGCGTGATCTCTCGAGCGGCGATCCGCCCGCCGGACCTGCCCGGTGCGGTGCACGCGGCCGAGCACGCCGCGATCGGGCTGCTGCCCCTCGTCGCGACGTGCGACCGGTGGGACGTCGGCGGGGTCTCCACCGCGTACCACCCCGACACCGACGCCTGCACGATCTTCGTCTACGACGGCTACGCGGGGGGCGCCGGGATCGCCGAGCGCGGGTTCCGCTCGGCCGAGCGGCTGCTCGAGGCGACGCTCGAGACCGTGCGGCGGTGCCCGTGCCCGCACGGGTGCCCCTCGTGCGTTCAGTCGCCCAAGTGCGGCAACGGCAACGAGCCGCTCGACAAGGCCGGTGCGGTCGCGCTGCTCGCGGCGATGCTCGGGAGGAGCTGGGGATGAGGGGTTGGAGATGACGGAGCGACCGTACGTCGCAGTCTGCGGGGCCGGGGTGGCAATCGAGCGGGAAGCTGCCTGGGCCGAGGAGATCGGGCGCCTGCTCGCCGAGGCCGGCGCGGTGCTGGTCTGCGGCGGGCTGGGCGGCGTGATGGACGCCGCGGCCAGGGGATGCGCATCGGCCGGCGGCACCTCGATCGGCATCCTGCCCGGCGAGTCGCGCTCGGCCGCGAGCCCGCACCTGTCGGTCGCGATCCCGACCGGGCTCGGCGAGGCGCGGAACGCGCTCGTCGTCCGGGCGGCCGACGTCGTGATCGCGGTCGGCGGCGAGTTCGGCACGCTGTCGGAGATCGCCCTCGCGCTGAAGACGGGAAGGCCGGTCGTCGGCCTCGGGACGTGGGAGCTCGCGAGGGACGGTCAGGCGGTCGAGGCGATCGAGCGAGCCTCGAACCCCGCGGAGGCCGTCCGGCGCGCGCTCGTCCTCGTCGGAGCGTGAGCCTCAGCGCCCGCTCGCGGGGGGCGGCTTGAACGCAGCCCTGGCGGCGGCCTTGGCCGCCGCCTTGGCCTGCTTCGCGGCCGCCTTCACGTCGGAGCGGGCCGCTTTCCACTGCGCGGAGGCGAGCTGCGCGACCGCTCGCGCCTCGAGCGCCGCCGCCCTCGCCTCGCGCGCGGCCGCCTTGATCGATTCGCGCACGTCGGGGGGCGGCAACATCGCGAGGATGCGCTGGGCGTGTTTGCGCTGCAGCTCCGTGCCGCCCACCAGGAAGTCCCGGATCGCCCGGAGGTGCTCGATCGAGACATTCCGCATCTGTCGGTTGCCCTCCTCGCGAAGGGGTCCGTACAGCTCCCCCGCAGCTCGCAGGGTCTGCTCGGTGATCACGACGAGCACCCGCCGCTGGTCCCCCGCATCGCGAACCCGACGCACGAGCCCGGCGGATTCCAGACGGTCCAAGGCCGCGGTCATCGCTCCGGGCGACATGCCCGTCGCTTCGGCGAGCTGACCGGCCGTCATCGGGCCCCGGACGTTCAGCATGCCGAGGCAGCGCTGATCGGTCCGGTTGATCCCGAACAGCCTGCCGACGGCGTCGTCCAGCAGGTCGCTGGCGATCTGGTACTCCTGGATCGCCCGCCCGATCTCGCGGATCAGCTCCTGTCGAGATTCATTTGACATTGGAACCTTTCGATTCATAAACTGTTCGAGTTTCAAAAGTATACCCCCGCACGGGAGGAGAGCGGATGAGCCACGCGATCGAAGCCGAGGGACTGGTCAAGACCTACCCGAAGGGCGTCCGAGCGCTCGACGGGCTGGGGTTCGCCGTCGAGGAGGGGACCATCTTCGGGCTGCTCGGCCCGAACGGAGCCGGCAAGTCCACCACCGTGAAGGTCCTGACCACGCTCTCCCGACCCGACGCCGGCGGGGCCCGGGTCGCCGGCCTGGACGTCCTGCGCCGGCCCGACCGCGTCCGCCGGGTCATCGGGCTGGTCTCGCAGCGTTCGGCGGTGGACCCCGAGGCCACCGGACGGGAGAACCTGACCCTGCAGGGCCGCCTCTACGGCATGGAGGGGCGAGAGCTGCGCGGGCGGGTCGCGGAGCTGCTCGAACGGTTCGGGCTCGCCGGCGCCGGCAAGCGGGTCGCCCGAGACTACTCGGGTGGAATGCAGCGGCGCCTCGACATCGCGACCGGGCTCGTGCACCGCCCGAAGGTGCTGTTCCTGGACGAGCCGACGACCGGCCTCGACCCCGAGGTGCGGGCGGACATGTGGCGCATGATCCGCGAGCTCGCCCGCGACGAGGGCCTCACGATCCTGCTCACGACGCACTACCTCGAGGAGGCCGACCGGCTCGCCTCGCGTCTGGCGATCGTCGACCGCGGGCGCGTGGTCGCCGAAGGGACGCCTGAGGCGCTGAAGAGCGAGCTCCGCGGCGACGCCCTGCAGATCGAGCTCGGCGACGGGCAGACGAACGGCGAGGTCCACCGCGCGCTGGCGTCGCTGGCCGAGGTGCGCGACGTGGTCCTCGAGGGACGGAGGCTCCGGGCCCGCGCCGACGACGGTCCGCGAGCGGTTCCCGTCGTGCTCCAGGCGCTCGAGTCAGCGGGGGTCCGGGTCGCGTCGGTGACCGTGTCCCGGCCCTCGCTCGACGACGTGTATCTGCGGCACACGGGCCGGAGGTTCGAGGAGGCCGATCGGGCCGAGGAGGTGAAGACGAGATGACGTCGCTGAAGCACACGTGGTACATGACGCTCCGTCACCTGCGGGCGCTCGCCCGCCAGCCCTGGTACATCGCGTTCACGCTGGTCCAGCCGATGATCTACCTGCTGCTGTTCGGCTCGCTGTTCCAGAAGATCACGGGGCTCGGACACTTCGGCACGGCCGACTACATCGCGTACCTCACGCCGGGCATCGTCGTGATGACCGCGATGTTCTCGGGTGGGTGGTCGGGCATGGGGATGGTCTTCGACCTCGACCGGGGCGTCATGGACCGGTTCCTCGTCTCGCCGGTCCGCCGGGGCTCGCTGATCAACGGTCGCGTCGCGCAGGGCGCGATCGTGGCGGCGATTCAGGCGCTGATCATCCTCGTCGTCGGGCTCGTGCGCGGCGCTCGGTTCGACGGCGGGCCGCTCGGCGTCCTCGCGCTCATCGCGAGCGCGGTGCTGCTCGCGGCGCCGTTCATCGCGCTCTCAAACGCCACCGCGCTCATGGTGCGGAAGGAGGAGTCCGTGATCGGCGCGGTGAACTTCATCCTGCTGCCGCTCACCTTCACCTCGTCGGTGTTCATGGCCAAGGACCTGATGCCCGGCTGGATGCAGACCGTGGCTCGGTTCAACCCGGCGAACTGGGCGGTCGAGGCCGCTCGGGACGCCGCGCTGCAGGCCCACCCGGACTGGGGCTCGATCGGCACGCACCTCGGCCTGCTCGCGGCCTTCACGGTCGTCGCGGTCGCGCTCGCCACGAGGGCCTTCCGCGCCTACCAGCGCTCCGTCTGAACCGGCTACCGCAGAGCCGGATCGTAGGGGAACGGGGCGAGCACCCTCGCCCCGTTCGCCGTCACGAGCACCTGCTCGCCGAGCTTCACGCCATCGCGCGCCCCCGCGGCGCCCGCATACAGCTCCACCACCAGCGCCATGCCCTCGACCAGCACGCGGTCGGGGTTCGGCTGCCGGTCCTCCGGGTACGCGACGCTCGGGCTCTCCTCCTCCAGCCCGATGCCGTGCACCATGACCTCGTAGCGCTGCGGCCGGTACGCTTCCGGCAGCCGGGGCGCGCGCTCGGCCAGCTCCCGGCAGGTCACACCGGGGCGGATGAGATCGAGCATGCGGGAGAGCCACTCGTACGCGACCCCGAAGACCTCGCGCTGCGCCGGCGTCGGCCGAACGTCCCCGCAGAGGAACGTGCGCGACACGCAGAAGAAGTAGCCCTCGACGCCGACCGCGTCGGTGTCGACAAAGACGAGATCGCCCGGCTCGAGCGCCCGCGCCGTCGCCTCGGCCCGCCACGGGTTGGTGTTCGGCCCGGAGCACACCGTGCTCGTCGCCAGGTACTCGCCGCCGTGTCGCAGCAGCCGGTCGGCGAGGACGGCGAGCAGGTCGCACTCCCGCACGCCGGGCGCCACCGTCGCCTCGAACGCGGACAGCAGGTCCGACACGATCGCCCCGTTGAGCTCGAGGAGCCGGACCTCCTCGACGGTCTTGACCTCGCGTGCCGCACACGTGACGGGCGACGAGTCGGTAAGCGAAACGCCCTCCCGGAGCAGCGCGAGCAGACCCGGCGTCCCGAGCCGGTCCACCGCCAGGCGGTCGGGCACCGCGCCGAGCTCGCGGGCCGCGCCCAGGACCTCGCGAACGAACACCGCCGCCTCGCCCTCGGGGTCGTCGGTGAACTCCCACGCGTGCATCGGCCGCACGTCGGGGGCGATCCGGCGCGCGCGGTGGATCGAGTTCGGGTGCTCGAACAGGATCGGAACCCCCTCGGCCGGAACGAGCGCGCACCGGACGAAGGTCGTCTCGCTCCAGATCGGCATCGTCGACACCCCGGTGGCGTAGCGGATGTTCGGCTCGTTGAAGAGCAGGCACAGGTCGACGCCTCGCTCGCGCATCGCCGCCTGCAGGCGCGCGAGCCGGCCGGCACGAAGCTGCGCAAGGTCGATGCCCAGGTGGGTCACGACTCGGGATCCTAGCGGGGCGGCAAGCGCAGCCGGCGCTTGGAGTGCCCGTCGTGCGCCATCTTGAACACCTGGTAGGGCTCGCGCGGCTCGATCGGCGGCAGGCTGCCCTCCCCCTCGATGTCGAGACCGGGCAGGATCCGGTTCAGCCAGCCGGGGAGCCACCAGTTCGCGTGCCCGAGCAGCACCATCGTGGACGGCACGAGCACGATCCGCACCACCGTGGCGTCAACCAGCACCGCCACGGCGAGCCCGAACCCGATCATCTTCACGGTCGAGCTCTCGTTCAGCACGAACGAGAGGAACACCGCGATCATCACGAGCGCGGCGGAGGTGATCACCCGTGCCGTCGAGCGGATGCCGGTGGCGACGCTCTCGACCGTGTCGCGATCGACCAGGTACTCCTCGCGGACCCGGGAGAGCAGGAACACCTCGTAGTCCATCGACAGGCCGAACAGGATCGCGAACATCACCATCGGGACGAACGAGACGATCGCGACGGGCCCGTCGAGCCCGAGCAGGCGATCACCCCAGCCCCACTGGAACGCCGCGACGACGGCGCCGTAGGCGGCGGCGATCGACAGGCCGTTCACGATCGCCGCCTTGAGCGGCACGAGGACCGAGCGGAACACGAGCAGGAGCAGCACGAACGAGAGCGCCACCACGGTCGCGATCAACGGGACCAGGCGTCCCGCGACGAGCGACTTGAGGTCCAGGAACAGGGCGGTCGCGCCCCCCACGAGGATCGTCGCTCCGGTCTCGCGCTCGATCGGCGGGAGCACCCGCTCGCGTAGCCGCTCGACCAGGTCGCCGGTCGCCGACGAGCCGCGGGCGGAGCGCGGGATCGCGGTGACCACGGCCGTCCGCCCATTCGCGCTCACCGCCGGCTGCGTCACGGCAGCCACGTCGGGATCGCTCCTCACCGCCGCCACGACCGCCTGCACCGCCGAGGCGTCCCCCGGAGTCGGCAGCTCCGCGACCAGCAGGAGCGGGCCGTTCACGCCGGGACCGAACCCCTCGGCGATGAGCGCGGCCGCCCGCGCCTGGGTCGAGTCCTTCCCGGCAACGCCGACGTCGAGGCCGAGGCGCATCGAGAACATCGGGACCATCAACGTTCCGACGACGGCGAGCCCCGCGACGAGCGAACGCCACGGGTGGGTGGCCACGACGCGCGCCCACCTCGCCCAGATCCCCTGATGGTCGGTCTGCGATCGCCGCCGCGGCCACCCGATCCCGAGCGCGTCGACGCGGCGGCCGAGGATCCCGAGCAGCGCCGGCAGCAGCGTGAGGGCCGCGGCGACGGCGACGAGCACCGCGATCGAGGCGACCGAGCCGATCAGGCCGACGAACGGGATGCCCGACACCCACAGCCCCCAGATCGCGACCATGACCGTGAACCCGGCGAACAGGACGGCCTGTCCGGCCGTCGCGACCGCGCGCCCGATCGCGTCGCCGACCGCTAAGCCGCGCCCGAGGCCTTCCCGGAAGCGCGTGACGATGAACAGCGAGTAATCGATGCCCACGCCGAGGCCGAGCATCGTGGCGAGCGTCGGGGTGAGCGTCGGGATGTCGCCGACGTGCGAGATCAGCCAGACGATCGCGAGCGAGGTCCCGAGCCCGAGGAGCGCGGTCACGATCGGCAGCCCCATCGCCGTCAGCGATCCGAACGCGAGGAACAGCACGACGACCGCCGCCGTGAGGCCGACGATCTCCGAGCCGCGGGGCTCCGGCAGGTGGGTGAACTCGACGAGCGGGCCTCCGAGCTCGACCTGGAGGCCGGCCGCGCGGGCCGGCGCCACGACGGCGCTCAGGCGATCGGCGGCGGCGCGTCCCAGCCGGGTGAGGCCCTCGTCGTAGTGGACGGTCGTGAACGCGATCGTTCGATCCCGGGAGATCCCGGCCTCCCCGCCGGTCGCGGTCGGATCGTCCACCGCGACCACGTGCGGAAGACCGGCGACCCGCTGGAGAGTCCCCTCGATGGCCGCCATCGCCGCCGGAGTGGCGAGCGTGCCGGTTCGCGCGTGGAAGACGATCGTCGCGGTGGTGCCCGCCTGCTCGGGAAACCGGGCCCTCAACACGTCCAGGGCGCGTTCGGCCTCCGACCCTGGGATGCGGAAGTCGTCGACCAGCGCGGGCCCGGCGATGCGCCCGGCCGCGAACACGGCCCCGGCCACGAGGACCCAGACGCCCAGCACGAGGAACCGGCGGCGGGCGGCACCCCGCCCGAGGCGGTACAGACCGGTGGTCAGGCTCATGCGAACCGCTCCTCGAGCTCCCGGCCATGGTACGGGAGTCACCGGCGCGGCCGCAGGGACGAACGGCCCCGCTCGGCGGGGCGAACGCCCAAGGGCCGCGTGGCCAGCAGATCCGCGCCGTCGCCTCAGGCGCGAACGCGCTGGAGCGCCCGCATCACGGCTCCGCGCTCCCCCGGCGTGAGACCGGTGAGGAGGAACGCGGTGGAGTAGACGAGGCCGCCCGCGAGCCCGGTGCCGAGCAGGTCGATCCCCCACTTCGGACCCGAGAGCAGCGCGTGCACGCCGATCATCGCCGCGGCCCCCACCGCCGCCGGGACGGCGAGGCGGAGGTAGTGGCGGTCGTACGGTTGGATCCGCACGAACCGCCACACGAGCAGTAGACGGAAGGTGTTGGAGAACACGAGGGTCGATGCCTGGGCGATCGCGGCCCCCTTCGGCCCCATGCCGGGGACGAGCGCGACCGCCACGCCGAGGTCGAGGGCGAAGGAGGACGCGTACACGAGCAGGTCCCAGCCCGTGCGCCCCACCATGATGAGGACGAACCCGGCCGCCCCGACGCTCACGTTCACGATCTGCCCGACGAGCAGGATCCGCAGCCACGACGTGCCGGTCGAGTAGTTGCCGCCGAAGACCTTCAGCACCGGACCGGGCGCGATCAGGAACAGGAGCAGCAGCGGGATCGTGCCGGCGAGCGTCCACCGCGTGATCGACTTGAACAGCCCGTCGAGCCGGTCGCGCTCGCCGCGCTCGTGCAGGTCGGCCACGAAGGGGCTGAACATGTACGAGACGGCGGTCAGGAACAGGACGAGCGCCTGCGCCACTCGCACAGCGGCCGCGTAGACGGAGAGGTCGGCGCTTCCCGACGGCAGGTAGTGCGAGAGCACGAACAGGTCCGTGTAGAACAGCGCCTGCGACAGGAGCGCGGCCGGCGCGCGCGGCGCGCCGTAGCGCAGGAGCGCGGCGGCCTCGTGCGGCTCGGCGGGCATCGGCTCGAACGCCGCAGTCTCCCGCCGCCACAGGACCCACGCGAGCGCCGTGGCCACGACCCACGAGAGCGTGTACGTCCACACGGTGACGGCGACCGTCTTCTCGACCACGCTCCATCCGACCAGCGTGAGCGCGATCCACGAGATCGGCTGGCCGATCCAGTACGCATAGAGCGTGTGGCGCATGATCTTCAGCCCGCGGCTACCGCCGAGGTATACCTGCGCCAGCGCGACGAACGCGAGCCCGATCGCCGCCGCCCGGAACGCGCTCGCCGGCGCGTGCAGGAACGACGAGAGGGGGGTCGCGAGCAGGAGCCCGGCGGCCGCCACGACGACCGAGACGCCGAGCGCGACGAGCGCGGCGATCCGCACGATCGCGCGCGAGCGGCCGGGCTCCCCCTTGCCGACCTCGATCGCGACGCGCCGGACCGAGGCCATGTCCATGCCGAACCGCGTCGCGGCCCCGGCGACGAACGCGAGCTGGGTGGCGAGCGTGACCTGCCCGAAGGCCGCCGAGTGCTTGCCGAACGCGCGGGCGATCAGGACGTTCATCCCGAAGCTCGCCAGCACGAACACCGCGAGCCCGACGACGTTCTGCCCGGTCCCGGCCAGGATCGTCACGTGGTCCCGGCCGTGGGCGTCCTCGCCGAGACCGAGCGCGTCGGCCAGGCGGGCCCCTTCCGCCCGCGACCGACGACCCCGCTCCGAGCTCACCGACGACCCCTCCTCCTCGCCCGGAGCCACCCTCGGCCCGGTCCGGCCCGGCAGCCTACCGCGCGGTCGCGTCGGCCCCTCCTCATCGTCAAGGAATCTCCATTCCGAGGCATCGCCATCCCGCGCGGAGCCTGGAAGACTCGCCCTGCCGATGATCACGTTCGTCCAGTCGACGGTCATGGGGCTCCTGCAGGGGTTCAGCGAGCTCTTCCCGATCTCGAGCCTCGGACACAGCGTGCTCGTGCCCGCCCTTCTCGGCTGGCACCGCGTGGTCTCCTCACAGTCGCGGAGCGAGTCGTTCTTCCTCGCGTTCCTCGTCGGCCTGCACGTGGCGACCGCGCTCGCGCTCCTGGTCTACTTCCGCTCGGACTGGGCGCGGCTCATCGGCGGCTTCTTCCGCACGCTGCGGACCCGCAGGATCGAAGACGCCGACGAGCGGATGGCCTGGCTCCTCGTGGTCGGGACGATCCCGGTGGGGATCACCGGCCTGCTGCTCGAGCACGCGCTCCGCGTGCTGTTCGCCAAACCGCTCGCGGCCGCCGCGTTCCTCGCCGTGAACGGCGCGATCCTGTTCGCCGGCGAGCGCCTGCGACGGCGGGCGGAGGTCCGCCAGCTCGTCGCCGCGAGCGCCGGGGCCGGCGACGGGGGCGAGCCCGGCCGGAACCTGGAGACGCTGGCCTTCCGCGAGGCGTTCGTGATCGGGCTGTTCCAGACGCTCGCCCTCCTCGAGGGGATCAGCCGCTCTGGCATCACGATGGTCGCCGGACTGCTGCGCGGCCTGAACCACGAGGACGCCGCCAGGTTCTCGTTCCTGCTCGCGACGCCGGTGATCCTCGCCGCCGGCCTCTACAAGCTCCCCGACCTCCTCGGCCCGCTCGGCAACGGGATCCGCCCGCAGGTGCTGGTCGGCGCGATCGCGGCCGGGATCACCGCGTACCTGTCGGTGCGGTTCCTGATGCGCTACTTCCAGACGCGGACGCTCACGCCGTTCGCGGTCTACTGCCTGCTCGCGGGCGGGCTCGCCCTCGTCTACTTCGGCCTGATCCGCTGAGGCGTTCGGCCCGGAGCCCCGAGCTCGGAGCCGGCCCGGTACGATCCCGCGCTGAGCGTCCCGCGCGGCGGAGCGCGGGCCGCGCCGACGACCCGAGGAGGCGTGCATGGCGGACGACGATCGCTACGAACGCGGGCGCAGGCGCCTGGCCGAGATCCACGGCGAGCGCTCCCTGGCCACGATCGAGTCGCTCGGCGACCTCGGCCGCTACATCGTCGAGTTCGCGTACGGCGAGGTGTACT
Source organism: Actinomycetota bacterium (assembly GCA_021325015.1). Lineage (GTDB taxonomy): Bacteria > Actinomycetota > UBA4738 > UBA4738 > HRBIN12 > JAJPHY01. The sequence goes on from JAJPHY010000054.1 coordinate 46,095, forward strand.
CGAGGCCGGGGCTCTCCCTCCGCGACCGGCAGATCGCGACGGTCGCCGTGCTGGTCGCGCTCGGTCGCTCGTCGCAGCTCCCGGTGCACCTGCGCTCCTCGCTCGCGGCCGGCCTCACGCCCGACGAGCTTCGCGAGATCATCCTGCAGACGGCGACCCTCGCCGGGTTCCCGCCGGCGATGAACGCGATGTCGACCCTGAAGACCATCCTCTCCGAACGCGAGGACCCGGCCGGTCGGCCCGAGGCCGGCCCGGCTACGAGCGGGAACTAGTCCGTGACAGACTAGATGGCGCGCCCCGCGTGGCGCGCCGGTAGGCCGGCATGCTGGCGCGGCTCCCGAACACCCCGTCGAGCCCGGAGCACGACCCGACGGCTCGTCGATGAACCGGTTCGTCGCGGGCCTCCTCGAGGCGATCGGGGTGCGGGCCCGACCCGGGGCCGAGGTGGTCGGGGTGCGCGACCGACCCGGTACGCTCGCGCCGCCATGTTGTTCGAGGACGTCGCACGGACCTCGGCAGAGGTCGCCCGGACCAGCTCCCGATCGAGGAAGGTCGAGCTCCTGGGCGGGCTCCTCCGCTCGGCGGGTCCGGCCGAGGTCCCGGTGGTGGTCGCCTACCTGTCCGGAGCGCTCCCGCACGGGCCGGTCGGCGTGGGATGGGCCTCGCTCCGCGACCTTCCCCCTCCCGCGTCGCGCGCCACCCTCGGGGTTCGCGAGGTCGACGCCGCGCTCCGACGGATCGGCTCTCTGTCGGGAGCGGGGTCGCAGTCCGCGCGGCGGCGGGAGCTCGCCGACCTGTTCGGGCGGGTCACCGAGCTCGAGCGGCGGTTCCTGATCGGGTTGCTGACCGGCGAGGTCCGGCAGGGCGCGCTCGAGGGCGTGATGGTCGAGGCCGTGGCGCGGGCGGCGGAGGTTCCGCCGGGGGCGGTGCGGCGGGCGCTGATGCTCGGAGCCGACCTCGGAGCGGTGGCCGCGGCGGTCCTCGCCGAGAGCGAGCGCGGGCTCGCTCGGTTCCGCCTCCAGGTGCTCGAGCCGGTCCAGCCGATGCTCGCCCGGACGGCCTCGGATCTCGCCGGGGCGTTCGGGCGGATCGCGCCCGCGTCGATCGAGTGGAAGCTCGACGGCGCACGCATCCAGGTGCACCGCCGTGGCGACCGGGTCCGCGTCTTCACCAGGAACCTGGCCGACGCCACCGAGCGCGTGCCCGAGATCGTCGAGCGGGTCCTCGCGCTCCCGGTGGAGGCGGTCGTGCTCGACGGCGAGGCGATCGCCCTCCGCGACGACGGACGCCCTCGCGCGTTCCAGGTGACGATGCGCCGGTTCGGAAGCCGGCGGGGAGTCGAGGAGCTCCGCGCGGAGATCCCCCTGTCCTGCTTCTTCTTCGACGCGCTCCACCTGGACGGGGAGGACCTGATCGACCGGCCGCAGGCGGCGCGGTTCGAGGCGCTTCGCGAGCGGGTGCCGCCCGATCTGGTCGTGCCCCGCACCGAGGCGGCGACGGATGCGGAGGCCCGGCCATTCCTGGAGGAGACGCTCGCGCGCGGGCACGAGGGCGTGATGGTCAAGGCGCTCGACGCGCCGTACGAGGCCGGCCGCCGCGGCGCGAGCTGGCTGAAGGTCAAGCGCGCGCACACGCTCGACCTGGTCGTGCTCGCCGCCGAGTGGGGGCACGGGCGTCGGCGGGGGTGGCTCAGCAACCTGCACCTCGGCGCGCGCGATCCGTCCTCCGGCGGGTTCGTGATGCTCGGCAAGACCTTCAAGGGGATGACCGACCAGATGCTGGCGTGGCAGACGGAACGCCTGCTCGAGCTCGAAGCGGCCCGGGACCGCTCCACCGTCTACGTGCGCCCGGAGCTGGTCGTCGAGGTCGCGTTCGACGGGCTGCAGGAGAGCCCGAGGTACCCGGGCGGGCTCGCGCTCCGGTTCGCCCGCGTGAAGGGCTACCGGCCCGACAAGCGGGCCGGCGAGGCGGACACGATCGAGACCGTGCGGGCGATCCACGCGGGCTCGAACTCCTGATCGCCCGGGCGCTGCCCGAGCGCCGTCACGGCGCCCGGCTGGCCTCGAACACCGGGACCGGGCTCCCGAACCCCTTGAGCTCGACCTCACCCATCTCGGCGAACGCGAACCCGCGCCCCGAAGCCGGCCCGACGACCTCGCCGCTCACGAGCGTCTGTCCGGCGCTCGCCACGGCGGCGATGCGGGCCGCGAGGTTCACCGTTCGACCGAAGTAGTCGCCGTCCTGGAAGACGGCCGGGCCGGCGGCCACCCCGGCGTGCGCCGGCAGCCCGAGCTCGGGCGCCCGGTGCACCACCTCGAGCGTCGCCTCGACCGCGTCTCCGGGGTCGCGGAAGTGCACCATCACGCCGTCGCCGAGCCACTTGATCGGTTTGCCTCCGGCCTCGGTGGTGACGCGGTCGACCACGTGCCCCAGGTCGGCGGCCAGGCGCGCGCTCGCCTCATCGCCGTGCTGTTCGGTGAGCGCCGTGAACCCGGCGAGGTCGACGAAGGCGAATGCCGGCGGCCGTGCCGGCCGCTCGTACAGGCCCATCTCGTCGAGCACACCCTCGATACCCTCGACGGTCAACGCGTTCCAGGCGCGCTCCTGCTGGCGCCGGTAGGCCACCAGCACCATCCGCTCCTGCAGCGGGGTCGACTCGGCCCCGAACGCATTGGCCGCGTCGACCGCCTCCCGGTACGACATCCCCCGGCGGACGAACGCGCCGAGCACGAACTTCTCGAACAGCGCCGCCTCGGCGTCGACGATCCGCCGCATCGCGTCGGCGTACACCCGAGCCGTGCGGAGGAGGGCATCCCGGTCGAACACCGTGGCGGCGAGGCGGACCAGCGGGAAGATCTCGAGCTCGTCCTCGCGGATCCGGTCCGACGGCAGGCGGCGGGTCGAGCCCATCGACTGCGCGACGTCGAGCACGAGCTCGATTGGTAGCTGCATGCGCTCGGCCAGCTCTTCGTAGGTGAGGTCGGCGAGCGTGGACCACCGATAGTGCGGCAGATCCATGAACGAGAGCGAGACGCGCCCCTCGGCGATGGCCCGACCGATCGCTGCGGCCGGCATCCCCGCGAGCTCACACGCCGAGACGAATCGGACCCGGTGGACGTCGCCCTGGGTAAACGGCTCGTCGCCGTCGGCCGGAAACAGGACGCCGTGCTCGACGAGCCGGTCGATCGCCGCGACGTCCACGCCCGCGCGTTCGGCGAGCGCCTCGCGCGAGAGGCGGTCAGGCTCCAGGGACGGAGGGTCCATGGACGCCCAAGAGTATCAGGGAGCAACCACGGTGGACGGGGGCGGCCGGCGGCACAGGCGCAGCTCCCGCGCCGGCGCTCACCGCCGACCGCTATCCGGCGGGCACCGGCGTACGGAGCATGGGCGTTCGACCGCAGTTTGCTCGGTACCGCTCGAACCGTTCCAGCACGTCCGCCGGCAGATCCGGCAACCCGGGCGGCCCGGCCCGGTACTTTGTCCCGTCGGGCCGGTACCAGGCCACGGCGCCGTCGGCCGCGCGCTCGATGCGCCACCCGTGCTCGTGCACCAGCCGGTGATGGAACGTGCAGATCATCAGGAGGTTGTCGAGATCGGTTCGGCCGCCCCTGGACCACCACTTGATGTGATGGGCTTTCAGGTAGCTCCGGCGGCCGCAGCCCGGGAACCGGCACTCGGGGTCGCGGTGCCGAAGCAGGCGGAGCATGCTCGCCGGGGGTTCCCTCCGGGCTCGCCCGAGAGCGAGCGGATTGCCCGCCCCGTCCTCGGCGACCACTTGGAGCCTTGCCTCGCAGGCGAGCCGCTGAAGCGCGGCGCCCACGACCACGCCCTCGAACCCCACCCGCGCGGAACGATCGTCGCTCAGGAGGGCCTCGGCTGGCGCGTGGATCAGGATCGTGGGCGTCGGGTCGGCCGAACCCCGGCACACCGCCACGAGGGCGTCGGCCAGCCGCTCCGGCCCGTTCGGGTCCTCGTCCGGCATGGTCGGGAGCCGGTCAGCCACCCGGTCCAGACACTGCTCGACCACCGCCATCTCGGCGGCCGGCAGGCGGGCGAGGAGCTCGCCCATCGTTCCCTCGTCGGCGTACCAGATGTTTACCGAACGAGCGCGCTCGGCTTGCTCGGCCTCCTCCCGCGACCGCCTGACCTCGAGATCGCCCCGCCGGCGTATCGTGGCGGCGGAGACCTCTCCGGCCCAGCGGAGCAGCCGAGCCTCGGTTTCGGGCGTGGCGAACCGGCAGAGCTCGAGCACCTTGTCGATCCCGATCTCGCCCCGCTCGAACGCGCCCGCGATCCGCGGGAGGGATCGAAGCGCGTGCCCGGCACGGATCCAGCGCTCGGCCTTCCACCAGGAGACGCCGTATCGCATCGAGACGTAGTGGCTCATGCTCATGGCGCCGGAGTCAGTCCAGACCGCGCGCTCGTCGGCGCGAGCGATGAGCTCGAGCATCCGACGCTGCGAGCGGCAGATCTCGGCGTTCGACCGGTCGATCTCGTCGACGAGCTCTTCGCGTGTGGTCGAGGGCCGCATGATCCGAAGTATCGAACATGCGTTCGGAGGCGTCAGTGAGGTCGGTCACATCCGGACCGAAATCCGCCGGCGGCACCGAACTTGTCCCCCAGGTGGGGCCCGTGGTGGGCTCCCGGTGCCGCGGCGGGGAGGCGAGCCGGAGCCCCCCTCCGGACGGTCGGAGGACGCTCCTATTCGAGGTAGCCGAGGCCGCGCAGGTGCTCCTCCATCTCGTCGGCCTCGGTGTCGGAGACGGTCGGCTCCTCGGCGACCGCGACGGCGGCCGGAACCGACTCGCCGGCCCTGACCGAGGCCTCGGCGCCGACGACCTCGTGCAGGACGCGACCGGTGGGCTTGATCGAGGCGGGCGCGTCGAGCGCGGCCAGGATCGTCGGGGCGAGGTCGATGAGCTTCGGCTCCTGCTCGAAGGGCTTCACGTTCGGACCGACGGCCACGATCACGCCCTCGGGTCGGTGGTCGCCGGAAACCCAATCGGCGTCCTCGATCGCGGACTTCGCGTGGGTGAGCGAGTAGCCCTCGGCAGGCTCCATGAGGATGTCGGGCGCGGTGTCGGCATGCCTGCCCTTGAAGACCTCTTCCTTCTTGAAGATCGCCTTGACGGGCTTGCGCCCGGTCTTGGGGTCGACGAAGGAGGCGAGCCGGTCCATCACCTCGTCGCGGACGCGCTCGAAGTCGCCGGGGTCGACGATGCCGTCCGGCTCGCGGCCGGCCAGGTTGATCGAGACGCCCTCGCCGGTCGAGCGGATCGAGGTGTACGCGCGGGTCTTGGACCAGTTCACGGGCTGCGGCAGGGAGACCTTGCCGTGCAGGCCGAGCACGTCGTAGAGCTTCCGCGCGATCTTGCGGACGGCGCCCCACTGCATCGGACCGAAGACCACGTTCGACGCGCTGAACTCGAGGTAGCCGAGCTTCTTCAGCAGGTGGTCCATGTGGATCGTGCGGGTACAGGACTGGAACCCGTGGTCGGAGATGAACAGGATCAGGTCGTCCTCGCGCGTGCGCGAGACGAACGAGCCGATCGCGTCGTCGAGCTGCTTGTAGACGTCGCGGACCTTCGAGGCGAGCGCGGTGTCCTTGTTCCTTGCGTAGTCGGGGTGATCGGGGCCGACGTAGTTGGAGAGGGCGTGCTGGGTGCGATCGACCGAGACCCAGACGGAGGCCATCAGGTCCCAGTCGGTGTTGTCCATCAGCCACTCGGTCGCGCGGATCCGCTTGCCGGTGATGTCGAGGGCCTCGGCCAGGTACGGCTCGGGCCGGTTCCGGTAGGTGGTCCAGGACATACCGTTGATCTCCCAGGGCACGCCGGCCTTCGCGAGCGTCTCGGGCAGGTCGGCGGGGTGGGAGTAGGTGCGGTTCTTCGGAAGGACCCCGCCGGCCAGGATCCGCCCGTTGATCTCGGGGGGCGGGAACATCAGGGGCACGTCGGCGTAGACCCCGACCTTGCCGGCCGCCGAGAGGTCCTCGACGAACGTGCGCTCCTTGATCGATCGATAGGTGACCGGGTAGGCCTTGTGGGTGCCCGGGACGGTCTCGAGGATGTCGTAGACGCCGTGGTCGGCCGGGTCGACGCCCGTCAGGAACGATGGCCAGGCCGCCCACGAGTGGGTCGGGACGGTCGAGCGCAGGACCGCCCGCTGCCCCCGGCCGATCAGGGCCTCGAGGTTCGGCAGGTCGCCCCGCTCGAGCAGGGGGTCGAGGATGCGCCAGTCGGCGCCGTCCCATCCGATCAGGAGTACTCGTGGCATGGAAATCAGTCCTCAGCAGGGGGTTCGGGTCCGGGAGAGTCTACCCAAGGAGGGCGCGGGCACTCCCGTTCTCGTCGCGTGTCAACGCCAGGGCCCTCCCCGCGCACATGTGAGTGATGAGGGCGGAGACTCGGGGGCCGATCACAGTGTTTGAGAGCTCGTTCGAGTCCTTCCGCCGCGCATGGTTCCCGTCGGTCGGCCGCGCCGTGGCGCTCGTGGTGAGGGATCTGGATCAGGGGAGCTGGCGACCGCGGGTACCTCCGGGTTTGACGAAAGGGCAGAGTGCTCCATAACCTACTGGTTCTATAAACGAGAGGCTATAGATGGCAACGACTGTGGCAGACCCGCTCGATGCGGTGTTCGGGGCGCTCGCGGATCCGACGCGGAGGGCGATCCTCTCCCGTCTGGCGCAGGGGGAGGCGACCGTCACGGAGCTCGCCGCGCCGTTCAGCGTCTCGCAGCCGGCGATCTCGCGGCACCTCAAGGTGCTCGAGCACGCCGGGCTGATCTCCCGGACCCGGCGGGCCACCGCCCGCCTCAGCCACCTCCGGGCCGAGCCGCTCCGCGAGGCGACCGTGTGGCTTGCCGGCTATCGGAAGTTCTGGGAGGAGAGCTACGAGCGGCTCGACGAGCTGCTCGAGACCCTGCAGTCGCAGGGGCAGGAGACCGACCGATCGCGACCGAGCGATCCGGCAGGAAGGAGCACGACGTGACCGAGATGCAGATCACCGCCGAGCCCGGGGTTCCGCAGATCCTGACCTCGCGCGAGTTCGCCGCGCCGCGCGACCTGGTGTTCCGCGCGTTCACGGAGCCGGACCTGCTCGTCCAATGGCTCGGACCTCGCAGGTACAAGATGACGATCGACCGGTGGGACCTCCGGGACGGCGGCACGTATCGCTACGTCCACGCCGACGAGGCCGGCAACGAGTTCGGGTTCCACGGCGTGTTCCACGGCGATCCCTCACCCGACGGCATCGTGCAGACGTTCGAGTTCGAGGGCGCTCCCGGCCACGTCTCGATGGACACGGCGACGTTCGAGGAACGGGACGGCAAGACGATCGTCCGCATCAACTCGGTATTTCAGTCGGTCCAGGCCCGCGACGCGATGGTCGATGCCGGCATGGCGAGCGGCATGAGCGAGGGGTACGAGCGCCTCGACGACCTGCTCGCCAGGCTGGTCGCGAACGGCTGAAAGAGCCGCTGACCCCGGAAAGGGAGAGGACCATGCAGAAGATCACACCGTGCCTGTGGTTCGACACCCAGGCCGAGGAGGCCGCGACCTTCTACGTCTCGCTGTTCGACGATGCGGAGGTGAAGAGCGTCCAGCACCTGGACGGGACCCCGAGCGGGGACGACGTGGCGCTGGTGTCCTTCCGGCTGGAGGGTCAGGAGTTCACGGCGATCAACGGCGGGCCGCAGTTCCCGTTCACCGAGGCCGTCTCGTTCCAGGTCTCGTGCAAGGACCAGGCCGAGGTGGACCGGCTCTGGAGGGCGATCACCGCCGACGGGGGCGAGGAAGGGCAGTGCGGCTGGTGCAAGGACCGGTTCGGCCTGAGCTGGCAGATCATCCCCGATCGGATGGGCGAGCTCCTGGGCGATCCCGACCCCGAACGCGCCCAGCGCGCGATGCAGGCGATGCTCCAGATGCGGAAGATCGACGTCGCGGCGCTCGAGCGCGCGGCCGACGGTACCTGAGGCCGGGGCCCGGGCTCCGGGGAGGGGTTCGTGGAGATCGAGGTCGGAGGGCTCCGGATCGCATACGAGCGGCGGGGGAGCGGACCGCCGATCGTCCTGCTCCACGGCGGGCTGGCCGACCACCGCGACTGGGAACCTCAGCTCGAAGGGCTCTGTGACGAGCTCACGGTCGTCGCCTGGGACGCGCCGGGATGCGGAGGCTCGGACGACCCGCCGCCGGCGTTCCGGTTCCCCGATTACGCGGAGGTGCTCGCCGGGTTCATCGAGGAGCTCGGGCTGGAGAGGCCACACGTGCTCGGGCTCTCGTGGGGTTCGACGCTCGCTCTGGAGCTCTACCGCCGGCGCCCCGATGTGCCGCGAACGCTGATCCTGGCGGCCGCCTACGCGGGCTGGGCGGGCTCCCTGCTGCCCGAGGTGGTCGAACGGCGAGTGGCCGACACGCTGGCAGAGCTCGAGACCCTTCCACCGCAGGACTATGCGAGGACGTGGATCCCGACTTTGTTCACGGAGCGTGCGCCCGCCGGGCTCGTCGAACACTACCTGGGGGTGATGGCCCAGTTCCACCCCGCCGGGGTCCGACCGATGCTCCACGCGATGGCCGAGGCGGACCTGCGGGAGGTTCTGCCGACGATCGGGGTCCCCACGCTCCTGCTCTACGGGGAGCTGGACGTTCGCTCACCGATCGACGTGGCCCGCCAGATGCAGGCGCGCATTCCCGGCTCCACCCTCGTGGTGCTCCCCAAGGTCGGCCACATGGGCAACCTCGAGACGCCGGAGGCGTTCAACGCCGCGGTGCGCGAGTTCCTCGCCCGCGGAGGTTAAGTCTTGCCGCCTCGCCCGGTTTCCTCCAGGATCCGGCGGAGCACGGGCAGGACGAGCCGGTCCTTCTCGCGGCCGGCGGCCTCCTTGGACCGGATGACGTCGGCGAGCGAGGCCACGTCCACGTCGACCCCCAGGATCCTGAGGCGCACGGCGTCCCTCGAGACGTCCTCGTATCCGGCGGTCCCCGTCGGCTCGAACGTGATGTCGAGCCGGCCGTGATCGGTCACGAGGTTCCACACCGCAGAGGCGGCGAGCGATCGCGCGTCGTGATCGAACGGGAGCCCCTCGGGTTTGTCGACCGTCCAGACCCGCGCATGCATCGCCTTCAACGCCTCCGAGAGCCGGCGGAGGTTCTCCTCGGTTCGGTCCGGCACGACGTCGACGTCGACCGTGACGTACGGGGACCCGTGGATCACCGCGGCGAAGCCGCCGATGAGGACGAACCGTACCCCGTGCTCTCGAAGGACGGCGAGGATCCGCTCGGGCGCGAGCTCGGGTTCAGGACCGACCACGGCGGTGTTCCATTGCGGCCCGGCGGCTGCGAACCTCCATCGCAGCCCGGCCGGCGCGGGCGAACCGGAGGGCGGCCTGGTGCTGCCGCACGCGCTCGTCCACGCTCAGGCGCAGGTTGGCCCGGGCGGCCACCCAGTCGGAGTCATCGAGCGGGACGATCGTCGATCCGAGCTCGAAGCCGCAGGCGCGGACGAGCTCTCGAGCACGAGCCAGGCTCGGCTCCGTGCGACCCCGCTCGATCCTGGCGATCGCGGACTGGGTGGTTCCGACCCGCCGGGCGAGCTCGGCCTGCGTGAGGCCGGCCCGCCGGCGGGCTTCCCGGATCAGGGCTCCCCCGATCATGTCAGGGATCATAGCGGAATTGCTATGCCCTCGCGACCTCTGCCCAGCCGCGGCGATCTGGATCGAGCTCCGGCAGGTGTCGGGGGGGAGCGGCCGTGGTCCCCTGCCCCATCCGAGCGCAGCTCCTGAGGGTCGCCGCCCACCTGGCCGAGCCTGCATCCGGCTATCGTCTTCGGCATGGAGACCTGGGACGCCCTTCGAGCCCGACGCAACGTGAGGAGCTACGCCGACCGCCCGATCGCCCCCGACGACCTCGAACGCATCCTGGAGGCGGCCCGTCGGAGCCCGTCCTCGATGAACCAGCAGGCGTGGGACTTCGTCGTCGTCACCGACCGAGTGCGCCGCGGCCGAATCGCCGGCCGTTCGACCGGGTCGTCCATCGCGAGCGCTGGTCGTAACCCCCTCGGGCCGGCCGATCGACACCGGCCCCGGAGTTGATCGCAGACCCGGGCCCGGACCGACTCGAGGGGGCCACGGCCGGCTCACCCGGCGGGGACCGAAGCTCCGAACGCGGCCGCGTGATCTCGAACGAACTCCCCGAACGTGCGGGGCCCGCGGCCCAGCAAGTCGCGGACGGTCGTGGTCACCCCGCTCAGCGAGCCCTCGCGGATCAGCCGGAAGACCCGCGGGAGGTGGACCACCAGCCATTCCGGCGCGCCGGTACCCCGGAGCTGGCCGACCACCGACTCCTCGGGAACGTCCACGAACCGGACCTCGCGGCCGAGGACGGCCGAGAGCTCCTCGGCCGCCGCCCCGAACGTGATGGCCTCGGGACCGCTCAGCGTGTACGTCATGCCGGCGTGCCCGTCGCGGGTGAGGACCACCGATGCCACGGCGCCGGTGTCGGCGGGGTCGATCGTCGCTACTTTGCCCTCGCCGGCCGGAGCCGGCAGGACGCCCTGGCCGGCGATGGGCTCCGCCCAGGCCAGGAAGTTGGTCATGTAGAAGCAGGACCGCAAGATCGTCCAGGGCAGCCCCGTGGCCCGCAGGTGATCCTCGGCCAGGCCGTTCCAGTCGAACGTGGGGAGCGGGGATCCCGCCTCGGCAAGCACGGTCGACACCTTCACCACCCGCCCCACGCCCGCGCGCGCGGCCTCGTCGATCAGCCGCATCTCCCAGGCGGGCTTGTCGGGGCCGTCGGCGGTGGAGACCAGCAGGGCGTCCGCGCCGGTCACGGCCCTGCGGATGGCTTCCTCGTCGCCGAGGTCGCCCACCGCGAGCTCCACCCGGCCGCCGAGGAGCGCCCGCCCCTTCTCCCGGTCGCGGACGAACGCACGGACGGGCTGGCCCGCCCGAACGAGCTCGCGGACGGCGCTCGAGCCGACGTTGCCGGTCGCTCCGGTCACCACGATCACGCGGCACCTCCCTCCTCCCCGGGCTTCCCCGCGGGCACGATGTTCTGGTTGAGCCGGAACAGGTTGGCGGGGTCGTACCGGCGCTTGAGCTCGGCAAGGCGGGCGTACTTCTTGGGCCCGAACGAGCCCACCACCCGGTCCCCGTCGTCCTCGCTCGCGAAGTTGGTGTAGGTGCCGCCCGCCGAGAACGGCTGCATGGCGCGCCAGAGCGAGCGGGTCCAGGCGATGTGGCGCCCGTCCTCGGTTGGATCGCTCCAGCGGGCGTTCACGTTCAGGATCGTGAACGCGTCGCGGTGGCCGAACGCGGTCGCCTCCTCCGGGACCCGCCCGACGGCGCCTCCGAGGTACGCGAACTTGAAGTCCGAGAGCGGGGATGTGATCGAGTCCAGATGCTCCAGCAGGATGCCGGTCGCCGCGTCCGGGAGCTCCTTCAGGAACTCGGCCTTCCAGTAGTTGCGGAGCCCCGGCCCCCAGCTCGCGTCCTGCATCGTCTGCATCTGCACGTACGGCCGAGGCTCGACCAGGTCGACGATCGGCCGGGCGACGGAGCGGATCGGGGAGATGGCCCGCTCGCCGTCCTCGAGCGCGCCGCAGTGGATCGCCGCGATCCCCACGATCGGACGCCCGTGGACCTCCTCGGGCAGGAACGGCGTCGGCGGCGCGAGCCGAAGCACGAGCCCGAGCATCAGGTCGTCGGGCGCCGCGTCGCGGAGCTCTCGATAGGCGGCGATCAGCTCCGACGCGCTCTCCGCCGGAAACAGCAGCATCCCGGCCATGACCGTGGGGCCCACGGGGTGGAGCTCGAGCTCGAACGAGGTGACGATGCCGAAGTTCCCGCCGCCTCCGCGCAGGGCCCACAGCAGGTCCGGGTCGTCCTCGGGCGAGGCCCGGACCAGCGAGCCGTCGGCCAGCACGACGTCGGCCGAGATCAGGTTGTCGCAGGCCAGCCCGTGACGGCGCTGGAGCCACCCGAGCCCTCCGCCGAGGGTGAACCCCGCTACGCCGGTCGAGCCGACGAGCCCGCCGGTGGTGGCCAAACCGAACGCCTGGGTCTCCCGGTCGAGCTCGGACCACACCACGCCCGGCTGAACGTGGGCCCGGCGGGCGAACGGATCCACCCGGATCCCCTTCATCCCCCCGAGGTCGATCACGAGGCCGCCGTCGCACGTCGAGTGCCCGGCCACGCTGTGCCCGCCGCTCCGGACGGCCACCAGCAGGTCGTGGTCGCGGGCGAAGCGGACCGCCGCCATCACGTCCGCGACGCCCCTTGGGCGGACGATCGCGGCGGGGCGCTTGTCGATCGAGCCGTTCCAGACGCGTCGGGCCTCCTCGTAGCCGTCGTCGACCGGCGTGACGATCCCCCCCGAGAGGCTCTCGGCCAGGCGCGCGAGCATGGCCGGGTCAAGCGCCCGGTCCGTGGAAACGGCCACGTCATCCCCCTCCCCTGCAGCGGATGACCCGAGGATGCGGGAGCGCGCTCGAGTCGCTCAAGTCCACGTTCTGGACCGTTCGGTCCCATTTCTGGACTTGCCGCGGTGGACCCGTATGACCAAGATCGTCCGATGAAGGGATACGGACAGTTCTGTCCGATGGCCCGGGCCTCGGAGCTGGTCGCGCAGCGGTGGACCACGGTGATCATTCGGAACCTCCTGGCCGGGGCGACGACGTTCGGTGGCATCCTCGACGGCGCGCCGGGCCTGTCCAAGACGCTCCTCAGCCAGCGGCTTCAGCAGCTCGAGCGGCACCGGGTGATCCGACGCTCGCCGAACCCGAACGGCCGCGGCCACACGTACCACCTGACCGACATCGGGATGGAGCTCGCGCCGGTCCTCGAGGCGCTGGGCACCTGGGGCACGCGGTGGCTCGACCTGGACGCCGAGCACCTGGACCCCTACCCCGTGCTCTGGGACATCTCGAAGTTGATCGCCCAGGAGGATCTCCCGGAGCGGCGCGTGGTGATCCGCTTCGACATCACCGACCGCCGCTGGCGGAACCGGTTCTGGCTGGTCCTGGAGCCGCACGATCGGGAGGTGTGCACAGTAAATCCCGGGTGGACCGAGGACCTGGTGATCCGGCTGGACAGCCGCTCTCTAGCCGAGTGGCACATCGGCGATCTCGGGCTCCGGGAGGCGATGCGGGACGGCCGGATCCACATCGAGGGCCCTCCTCGGCTCACGCGCGAGTTCGAACGGCGGTGGCAGGGCCTGAGCTTCTTCGCCCGGGTCGAACGCCCCCTGGCCCGCGAGGGCTGAGCCTCAGTCGTGTCTGGCCCTGGCAACGGCCTCCCGGGCCCTGCGCTCGGCCCACTCGGGAGAGAAGACCCGCAGCATCGTCGCGGCGTGCACGAGCAGGCCGATCCCCCACGCCGCGAGCGGCCAGTAGAACCACCAAGCCCCGCCCTCCCCGCGCCCGGGCCGGTCGGGATCGCGCCCGCCCGCGAGGTCGACGCGAGAAAGATCCCTCGGCCGATCCGCTCGACGGATGGCAAATCCGGGCTCCCGCCGTACCGTTGACGGCGAACGAACCCTCGAGCGGCCCCCGACGACCAACGAGGAGTGCGCGATGGACACGAGCACGACCACCACCGATCTGCCGGGCCCGCCGAGCACGGCCGCCGCCCGCGCCGAAGGTCTCCGCAAGGTCTACGGGAGCGGCGACGCCGCGGTCGAGGCCCTCCGCGGCATCACAATCGCGTTCGAGCGCGAGCAGTTCACGGCGATCATGGGCCCTTCGGGCTCGGGCAAGTCCACGCTCCTGCACGTCATGGCCGGGCTCGACACGCCCACCGAGGGCAGGGTGTACGTCGGCGACGTCGACCTCACCACCCTCTCCGAGCGCAAGCTCACCCAGCTCCGGCGCGACCGGCTCGGGTTCGTGTTCCAGGCCTTCAACCTCGTGCCGACGCTCACGGCCGCCGAGAACATCACGCTCCCGCTCGACATCGCCGGGAGGAAAGACGAGCGCGGGTGGTTCGACGTCGTCGTGGACACGATCGGGCTCCGGGACCGCCTGCGCCACCGGCCGAGCGAGCTGTCGGGCGGCCAGCAGCAGCGCGTGGCGGCCGCGCGCGCCCTCGTCACGCGGCCCGAGATCGTGTTCGCGGACGAGCCCACCGGCAACCTCGACTCGCGTTCGGGCGCCGAGCTCCTCTCGTTCCTGCGACAGGCCGTGCGCGAAGTGGGTCAGACGATCGTGATGGTCACTCACGACCCGGTGGCCGCGAGCTACGCAGACCGAGTCGTGTTCCTGGCCGACGGCAAGATCGCCGGCGAGATGACCGAGCCCACGGCCGAGCGGATCCTCGACCACATGAAGACGCTGGAGGCCTGAGCCGTGTGGCGGGCGACGTTCAAGAGCCTGCTCGCGCGCAAGGTGCGACTGCTGCTCACCACGCTCTCGGTGGTCCTCGGGGTCGGGTTCGTCGCGGGCACGTTCGTGCTGACCGACACGATGAACGCCACCTTCGACCAGCTCTTCCACAACCTCACGAAGAACACCGACGTGATCGTGCAGAGCCGGTCGGCCTTCGACTCGGCGGGGTCGAACAACGCCGACCAGCGCGAGCCCATGCCGGACTCCATCGTCCACACCATCGAGTCGGTGAACGGGGTGGCGAAGGCGATCCCCCAGGTCAACGGGTTCGCCCAGATCGTCGACCCGGCCACCGGCAAGCCGATCGGCGGGATGGGGCCACCGGCGATCGGCGCCTCCTGGAGCGGAGACCCGAGCGAGGCCATCACGCTGCGCTCCGGCGCGGCGCCCCACGGCCCGGACGAGACCGCGATCGATGCAGCGACCGCAAGGAAGTACGGGATCGGCCTCGGGGACCGCGTGAAGATCCTGTTCGAGGGCCCGTCGCACCTGTTCACGGTCACCGGCATCGTCGGCTTCGGCCAGGCCGACAACCTCGCCGGCGCGACGCTGGCCGTGTTCGACTTCCCCACGGCTCAACGGGTGCTCGACAAAGTGGGGCTCGCGGATGCGGTGGACGTGCAGGCAGACCCCGGCATCTCGGCGACGACGCTCCGCGACAGAGTCGCCGCGGTCCTGCCGAAGGGTATCGAGGCGATCACGGCCACCGACTTCGCCGACCAGCAGGCGGGGCAGATCCAGAGCGCGCTCGGCTTCTTCCGGACGGCGCTGCTGGTGTTCGCGGTCGTCGCCCTCTTCGTCGGCGGCTTCATCATCCTGAACACGTTCACGATCATCGTGACCCAGCGGACGCGCGAGCTCGCGCTGCTCCGCGCGATCGGCGCGAGCCGAGGCCAGGTCACGCGCTCGGTGCTGCTCGAGGCGGCGACCCTCGGCATGGTGGCCGGCGCCATCGGGGTCGTGGCCGGGATCGGCATCGCGGTCGGGCTGCAAGCGCTGCTCGGCGCGTTCGGCATCGACCTGCCGAGCACCTCGACGCAGATCCTGCCGCGGACCGTGATCGTCTCGCTCGCCGCCGGCCTGCTCGTCACGGTGATCGCCTCGGTCGTGCCGGCCCGGCGAGCCTCCGCCGTGGCGCCGGTGGAGGCCCTGCGCGCCGACGGCGCCCCGGCCGCGCGTTCGCTTCGCCGTCGCGTCCCCGCCGGAATCGCCGTGACCGCCGCCGGCGTGGGAACGCTCGCCTACGGCCTGGTCGGCGGCGGCGCGTTGCTGTTCGTCGGGCTCGGCGCCGCCGTGACGTTCGTGGGGGTCGCGATCCTCTCGGCGCTCATCGTTCGGCCGGCCGCGACGGCGGTCGGGTGGCCGCTCCGCGCGCTCGGGCTGCCGGGTCGGCTCGGCAGGGAGAACTCGCGGCGGAACCCGCGCCGCACGGCCTCGACCTCCGGAGCGCTGATGGTCGGCCTCGGGCTGATGGCCTTCGTCGCGATCTTCGGCGCCTCGGTCCGGAGCTCGGTCGATCACGTGATCGCCGACACGGTGCGGGCAGACCTGTTCCTGAGCTCGAGCTCGTTCGAGGGGTTCGGACCGGACGCCGCCCAGGTCCTCCGCACGCTGCCGCAGATCGACGCCGTCTCGGAGTTCCGAGTCGTGCAGGCCCGGATCGCCGGCGGGAACGCGACGGTGACGGGCGTCGACCCGTCCTCGATCGGCCGGGTGGCGAACCTCGAGATGCGTTCGGGCTCCCTCGGCGCCCTCCGAGGGGACGCGGTGCTCGTGCAGGCCGACACCGCCGCCGAGCACGGATGGTCGTTGGGAGACCCGGTGCGGATCGAGTTCGCCCGCACGGGCACGCAGACGTTCACGCTCGCCGGCACGTACGAGCGGGACGAGATCGTCGGTCAGTACGTGATCCCGATGAGCGCGTTCGAGGCGAACGTCACGACGCAGCTCGACCAGGCCGTGCTCGCCACGGCTGCGCCGGGCACGAGCGTCGCCGAGGCAGAACGAGCGGCGAGGAGCGCCCTCACGGACTTCCCGAACGTCCAGGTCCGCAACCAGGCCGAGTTCCGCGCGCAGCAGGCCAAGCAGGTCGACGCCGCGATGTCGCTCATCACGGCGCTGCTGCTCCTCGCGGTGCTGATCTCGCTGTTCGGGATCGTGAACACGCTCGGCCTGTCGATCCACGAGCGCCGGCACGAGATCGGTCTCCTGCGGGCGGTGGGGATGAGCCGCGCCCAGGTGCGGCGGATGGTGCTCGCGGAGTCCGCCATCGTCGCGCTCCTCGGCGCGCTGCTCGGAACGGCCGTGGGCATCTTCTTCGGCTGGGCGGTCCAGCGATCACTCGCCGACCACGGCGTCTCGCAGTTCGCGATCCCCGGTGGCCAGCTCGCCCTCTACGTCGCGCTCGCCGCCGTTGCGGGAGTGCTCGCGGGGTTCGTTCCTGCGGTGCGCGCCTCCAGGCTCAGGATCCTGGACGCCATCGCCTACGAGTGACGCCCGCGGGCCCCGACCGCGCCGGTCTCGCGCCTCGGTCAGTCGCCGTGCTCGAGAGCTCAGGGCTTGATGTTCTGGTTCAGGTGGAACACGTTCTCCGGGTCGTACGTCTGCTTGACCTTCACGAGATGGTCGTAGTTGGCGCCGTAGTTGGCCTTCACGCGGTCCTGGTCGTCGGCCGCCATGAAGTTGACGTATCCGCCCTCCTCGGAGTGCGGCGCGACGGCCTCGTAGTAGCGACGGACCCACGCGATGTTCGCCTCGTTCTGAGCCGGATCCGGCCACATCCCCGCGATCACCGGCGCGAAGCTCGCGTCGCGGTGCCCGAACGCGGTGGCGCCCGGCGCCACCCGGTGCACCGCGCCGTTGATCGGGTAGATGTGCATCGTCGAGGTCACCACCGGGACCTCGGGGCCGTGCTCGGCGTGGGCGGCGATCGCGTCGTCGGTGAGCTCCTTCACGAAGGCGGCCTTCCAGTAGTGCTGCAACCCGGGCGGGACGAGCGCGTCGAACGCGCCGTTCAGCGCCGGGTAGGGCATCGGTCCCACGTGCTCCGCCACGACCGGCGCGACGTCGTGGAACGGCCGCAGCGCCCGCTCGCCGTCCTCGACGGGTCCCGCCCAGCACGCGACCATCGCGACGAACGTGTCGCCGTGCCGATCCTCGGGGATGAACGGCAGCGGGGGCGCGGTCTGGAACGCCGGGAACGCGCCCATCTGCTCGGGGGCGTCGGCGATGTACTCGCGGAAGAACCGCAGGACGTTCTCGGTCTCGTCGAGCTCGTAGAACATCGGTCCGCCGTAGATGTCCTTGACCGGGTGGAGCCGGAACTCGAGGGCGGTCACGACCCCGAAGTTCCCGCCGCCCCCGCGGAGCGCCCAGAACAGGTCGTCGTTCTCGGTCGCGCTCGCGACGAGGAACCGCCCGTCGGCGGTCACCACGTCGGCCGAGACCAGGTTGTCGCACGACAGGCCGAACCCGCGCGCCAGGTACCCGATCCCGCCGCCGAGCGTGAGGCCGGCGACCCCGGTCGTCGAGATGATCCCGCCGGTCGTCGCCAGGCCGAACGCGTGCGTCGCGGCGTTGAAATCTCCCCACGTGGCCCCACCCTCGGCCCTCGCCGTGCGCGACGCCGGGTCGACGCGAACGCCCCGCATTCGCGCGAGATCGATCACAACGCCTTCGTCGCAGGTCCCGAACCCCGGCACGCTGTGCCCGCCGCCGCGGATGGCCAGGTCGAGTCCGCGCTCGCGCGCGAAGGTCACCGCCGCGATCACGTCGCCGGCGTTCACGGCGCGAACGACCACGGCCGGCCGTCGATCGATCATCGCGTTGTAGACCTTCCGCGCCTCCTCGTACCCCCCGTCCCCGGGCACGATCACGTCGCCCCGCACCCGCTCGCGCAGCTCGTCGATCGAGAGCGTCCCCACGGCAGCCTCCTTCGGTCGGACCGTCCGCGGCGACGCTAGGTCGCCGGCGTGTGACCGCCGGTGAGAGCGCCCGTGTGAACGGGCGTGAGAGCGGCTCCCCCCGCCCCGGCAGGCTCGGTCTTGCCCCGGCCGCGGAGGGCGAGCAGGATGGCGAGATGGCGCTCGAGATCCACCTGCTCGGCTCGCCGGTCGTCGTGCGCGAGGGGGTGGTGTACGCGGCTCCGAAGGGCCGGAAGGTCTGGGCGCTGCTCGCCTACCTCATGCTCGTCGAGCGCCCGCCGAGCCGCCCGCAGCTCGTCGACCTGCTCTTTCCCGACGCCGAGGACCCGGCCGGAGCCCTCCGGTGGAACCTCTCGGAGCTCCGGCGGCTGCTCGGCGGATCCGACACGGTGGGGAGCGGCAACGTCGTCCGGCTCCGCCTGCCGGAGGGCTCGACGGTGGACGTGCAGGTGCTCATGAACGGCAGCTCCCACGAGGCCACCCGGCTTCCGGGACTCGGACGCGAGCTGCTCGAGGGCGTCGACGTGGAGGCGAGCCCCGGGTTTGCCGCGTGGCTGCTCGGCGAGCGGCGCCGGCTCCAGGCGCTGGGCGAGGCCGTGCTCCGCGAGGGCGCGCTACGTGCGCTGGCCGCGGGCGACGCCCGGACCGGCGTGGCCCTCGCCACCCGCCTCGTGGCGACCGACCCTCTGAACGAGGACGCCCACGCCCTGCTGATCCGGGCGTTCGCCGCGACCTCCGACGAGGTCGCCGTGAAGCGACAGCTCGCGGCCTCGATCGACCTGTTTCGCCGGGAGCTCGGCGTCGAGCCGGGTCCAGAGCTCACCGAGGCGGCCAGGATGCCCGCAAGGCCCGCGCGGGCGGGAACCGGGCAGGGACGCGCGGCGATCCAGGCGGTGCTCGAGTCCGGCCGGGCCGCCGTCGACGCCGGCGCCGAGTCCGGGCTGGAGGCGCTCCGAGGGGCGGTCGACCTCGCACGGGAGGTCGGAGAGGCAGATCTGGAGGCGGCCGGCTGCCTGGCGCTCGGCACCGCCCTCGTGCACGCGGCCAAAGGCAAGGACGAGGAGGGTGCGGCCGCCCTCCATCGCTGTATCGCCGTCGCCGAGTCGACCGGCCGGCGGGACCTCGCGACGTCGGCCCACCGCGAGCTCGGATACATCGAGGTCCTGCGGGGGGACTTCGCAAGGGCGAGCACCCTGCTCGCCACCGCCGAGACGCTGGCCGACGGCGATCCGGTCGAGCTGGCGAAGATCAAAGCCGTCATGGGCGCGTTCCATGGAGACCGGGGGGAACTCGACCGGGCGACGGCGGCCCTCCGACGCTCGATCGAGCTCTCGGAGGAGACGGGCCAGCCCAAGCAGATCGCGTGGTCTGCCACGATGCTCGGCAGGGCTCTCCTCCAACGTCGAGAGATCGACCTCGCCGAGGAGGCACTCGAGCGCGGGCGCGAACTCGCCCGGGGCGAGCGGTGGACGGCCTTCCTGGCGTGGCCCGAGGCGCTGCTTGCCGAGGTGTGGTTCCGGCGCGGTGAACTCGACCGGGCGTCGGAGGCCTTCGAGCACGC
Source organism: Actinomycetota bacterium (assembly GCA_021325015.1). Taxonomy (GTDB): domain Bacteria; phylum Actinomycetota; class UBA4738; order UBA4738; family HRBIN12; genus JAJPHY01. The sequence goes on from JAJPHY010000054.1 coordinate 65,954, forward strand.
CTTCGCGCTTGGCGCCCAGGTGAACGACGCCTGCTGGGAGGCGTACGGCGTTCGAGGGCTCGGCCTCCTCCATGCGGCCAAGGGCGACCTCGGCACGGCGATCCAGACCATTGACGACGCCCTGAGCCGCTGCGCGCGTCAGCGCGACACCCACCTGTGGCTCCGCGCCTACGTCCTCGACGCCCTGTGCGCCGTGGCGGTCGCGGACGGGCATCCCTCGGCCGAGCGCTGGGTGAGCGACCTGTCGGCGCTCGCCGCCCGCGCGGGGATGCGTGAGATCCTCACGCGGGCCTACCTCGACCGGCGCGACCTCGGCGACCCCTCGGCCGTCGAGGTGGCGCGCGTGCTCGCGATCGGCGTGGAGAACCCCCGTCTCGAGCAGCTCATCGATCCCGAGGGCCCACCGCTGCTCGAGGACCTGCTCGGAGAAGGCGCACGCACGTAGGACTCGCAGGGCCACCCGTTGCGAGGCGCCCGCCGGATCGCGCCTTCGGTCGTGGGCCCGGCCCGTCCGGGGCCGTCCGACCCTCCCCGCCGGCCTCGCACGGCCGCCACCATTGGCGGACGGAGCCGCCCGAGGAGGATCTCGATGAACGCGATGGTGGTCTACGAGTCGCTCTATGGCAACACCGCGGCGATCGGGGAGGCGATCGCCGAGGCCCTCCGCGGGCGCGGGCTCGAGACCGAGTCCGGCCTCATCTCCCGGATCTCGCCGGAGGTGGCGGCGGCGTTCGACCTCCTCGTCGTCGGCGGTCCCACGCACCAGCACGGGATGAGCAAGCCGGCCACCCGCAGGACGGCGGTTCAGGATGCGGCCAACGCGTTCGCCGACCCCACGGTCGAGCCCGGGCTGAGCGAGTGGCTCACCGACCTCCCCGACACCGACGGCAAGCTCGGCGCCGTGTTCGACACCCGCATCGACAAGCCGGTGTTCCTCACGGGATCGGCCGCGAAGGGGATCGCGCCGCGGTTGCAGGGGAGCGGGTACCGGCTCCTGGCCAAGCCCGAGAGCTTCCTCGTGACGATGAAGAACCGTCTGCGCGAAGGGGAGATCGAGCGTGCAGGGAGCTGGGGCGCGGAGCTCGCCGAGCTCGCCTCGGTCTCGCGGTAGGGGCTCACGCTCGGGCCGGCTCCCGAAGCGCACGGCCGACGCGGTCCTCGCTCAGCGTGGACGTCGCGGGTCCACGACCTCCAGGTGCACGTGCGGGCGGTGTCCCCCGACGTAGTAGTCGGTCTCGGAGGTGAACGGGAACACCCTCGCGACTCCCAGCCGGGTGAGGCCGGCGATCACGCGCTCGCCCGGTCGAACCGAGACGTGCGCGAGGTGGATCATCACCACTCGGTACCGCGGATCGGCGCTCGGTCGGATCACGACCTCGACGTCGGCGTAGCGACCGTACAGGCGGTACGCCTTGACCTTCGTCACCACGCCGTCGGCCGGGGCCAGAAACGGCTGCCCCGGCCGCGTCACCACGTCCACCGCCGAGGTCGCCGGCGTCGGCCGGCCGCGGCTCGCCATGATCACGTAGGCGGGCCCGTGCGTCGGCGCGGTGCGAGGGCGAAACTTCGTGAGGTTCTCGTCCCGCACCAGATGTCCGAGCGGATGCAGCGGCAGCGCGTCGTGGTACGACGCCTCGTGGTAGCAGACGCAGACGGGGTGCGATACGGGGAGCACGAGCCGCACGTCGTGCCATCTCGCGAGCGGGAGCGCCGGCCGGTGGGCGACCGTGGCTCCGCGCGAGGGTGGGGGCGCGAACTCGGCCGCTCGGGCGGCGGCACGCCGAGCCGGAACGAGTCCGTGGGGCGGGCGCCCCACCGAGGCGAGGACGACCAGCGCAAACGCAGCCCCGGCCGGGACCAGCACAACCCTCCACCGGCGGCGCCGGTGACGGTCCATCCGCATCGTCGAAGTATGACCGGCCCGGAGGCGGTGCGGTCGCGCGTCAGGAATCCGAGGCCGGTCGCGCGCGACGAACTGGTGCGCCGGCCGCGCCGCCTGTCCGTGCTGCTCGCCGTCGTCGCGGGGCTCGCCGCCTTCGCCCTCGCACGCGGGCCGGCACGAACCCGTCCTCTCTCCGACCGGTCCGTTCGGCAGAGGTCCCGGCGAGCGGGGGTCCCAAGCCCCCATCCCCAGGCGACTCGAGCTGATAGCACGGTGGTCGGGAGGGCGGGTTCCACCGAGGGCGGACGGAGGTTGGAGCATGACGGTGCTGGTGACGTACGCGAGCAGGCACGGGGCGACCAAGGGGATCGCGGCGGCGATCGCCGAGCGGCTGCGCGAACGAGGGCGCGCGGCCGAGCTCCGCCCGGTCGACGCGGTCGATCGGCTCGACGGGGCGGAGGCCGTGGTGCTCGGGAGCGCCGTCTACGCGGGGTCGTGGATGAAGGGCGCGACCGCGTTCGTACAGCGACACCGCGAGGCGCTCTCCAGCCTCCCGGTCTGGTTGTTCAGCAGCGGCCCGACCGGTTCCGCCTCCGACCAGGACTGGACGCCCAAACAGATCGCCGCCGTGAGCCGGGATATTGGCCCGCGTGACCATCGCGTGTTCTTCGGAGCGATCGACGCCGAGAAGCTCGGCTTCGTCGAGCGCCGGATCGTGAAGGCGGTGAAGGCGCCGACCGGGGACTTCCGGGACTGGGACCGGGTTCGCGCCTACGCGGACGAGATCGCGGACGCGCTCGAGGGCGAGTCATAAGGCCGGCTCGCGTCGTGCTGCTCATCGCAGGGATCCTGGGCGACGGGAACGCGGACTCGATGGACCCGGGCTCCGACGGTGTGGGCATGCGCGGCGGAATCGCTCTGTCACAGAGTCATCGTCCACGGATCGGGGTGCGTGCATCGGTTCATCGTGCGTCCTAGGCTTCGCCGCCGAGCGGCCCGCCGGCCGCGCGGGCGGAAAGGAGCGGCAATGGCCGAGGTCCACATGCTGAGCGAGGGGTACGTGAAGGACGGCGATCGCGTCGGCTCGACGGTGGGGTTCGTCCGCGACGGAGAGGCCCTCGTCGTGATCGACCCGGGGATGGTGCCTTCGCGCTCGGCCATCCTGGACCCGCTCGCGGCGATGGGCGTCCCTCCCGAGCAGATCACGGACGTGGTGGTCTCGCACCACCACCCGGACCACACGCTGAACGTCGCGCTGTTCCCCAACGCGCGGCTGCACGACCACTGGGCCTGGTACCGAGACGACCGGTGGGTGAGCCGCGACGCGGAGGGATTCGAGATCTCGAGCGGCGTGCGCCTGATCCGCGTCCCCGGCCACACCGAGCAGGACGTGGCGACCATCGTCGACACTCCGTCGGGCCTGTGGGTGTTCACCCACCTGTGGTGGACGGCGGATGGACCGGTCGAGGACCCGTACGCACCGGACCCGCAGACGCTGCACGCGAGCCGCGCGCGGGTGCTCGACCTGCCCGGTCTCGCGAGGATCGTCCCGGGTCACGGCCCGGCGTTCGCCCCAAGCTCGAGCACGCCACGCTGAGCGGCGGGGCTCCGGCTCCGCCTACGTGGGGGGAGCCGGGCGGGTGGGCTCGGCGTCCGGCAGGGCCAGCAACACGATCCGGCCGTCGAGCATGATGAGCGCGGGCTCGGCGAGGGCGTCGAGGTGCTCGAGCGGGTTGCGGCGGTACGCAACGAGATCCGCCGGCGCCCCCTCTTCGATCCCGGGGAGCCCGAGCCACGAGCGCGCCGCCCACGACGCCGCTCCGAGCGCCCGGTCCGGCTCGAGGCCGGCCCGGCGCAGGCGGCGGATCTCCTCGCGGATCAGCCCGTGTGGAGCCATGCCGGCGTCGGTCCCGGCGAGCACGGTCACGCCCGCGCCGGCCGCCTCGCGGACGAGGTCCGGCAGTCTGTTGACCGCCTCGCGAAGCGGCGCGAGACCCTCCTCGCTCGCCCCGAGCGCCCGGTGCATCTTGAGCAGCGCCTCATGGGCGACGAGCGTGGGCACCCAGGCCACACCGGCGGCGGCCATCGCCTGCACGTGCTCGCGGCGGATCATGACCCCGTGCTCGATCGAGTCGAACCCAGCGTCGATCGCCGCCTCGATCACTTGGGGCAGCGTCGCGTGGATCGCGATGCGCGCTCCGAGCAGGTGCACCCTGGCGGCGGCGGTGGCGAGAGCCCGGGGCGGGTAGTTCGCGCGCGGCTGGCCCCCGGGCGTCGGGAAGTCGCCCACGACCTTCACCCATCGAACGCCCGAGGCGACCTCGCGGGCCGCCGCCTCGGCGAGCTCGTCGGCCTCGACGCGGAGGGCAAGGCTCGGTACGAATCCGCCGGGCGGCGCGAGGAACCGTCCGGCCGTGATCGTTCGCGGGAGCCCCTCGTGCGGGCCGAGCCCGGCCGAGCCGGGGTCCGGGCTCCCGGGCTCCCGGATGAGGAGCACGCCCGCGCGCAGATGGGCCTCGGCGCTTGCGCGCGCGGCCGCGCCGGCCGGGGCGTCGTCGCCGGCGGGGCTTCGCAGCCCGAGATGGGCGTGCGCATCCACAAGGCCCGGGATCAGGTAGCAGCCGTCGAGCAGGGAGCGGACCGGTTCGTCGGTCGAGAACGCGATTCGGCCGTCCACGACGAACACGTCGCGAACCTCGCCGTGGGGAAGGAGGGTCCCGCGGATATGGTCGGCCACACCGCCTCCTGGCACCGACCGACCACGAGACCCTACCCGAAGGCCGGCCCGGACGCCTGCGGGCCCCACGAGCCCACCGAACGCGCCGACTCCGAGCACGCACCCAGGACGGCTCGGGTGCTCGATCCAGCGCCTGACTATGCTTCGCCCATGGCGCTGTACGAGCTGACGGTGCCCGGCGAGCGGCTCGTCGCGCCCGCCGTGGTGGCGGCCTTCGACGGCTGGATCGACGGCGCCGGCGCCTCGACGGCGGCGGCCGAGCGCCTGGCGGACGGCGCCGAGGTCCTCGCGCGGTTCGACCGGGACGCCCTGTACGACTACCGGGCTCGGCGCCCGATTCTGGACGTCGTGAACGGGGTCCCATCCGAGCTGACCTGGCCGGAGCTCACCGTTCGGCGGACCCGTCGCGGGGGTCGCGACGTCCTCGTCCTCTCCGGCGCCGAGCCGGACTTCCGCTGGCGCGAGCTGGCGAACGACGTTCTGGCGATCTGCCTTCGGCTGGGGGTCGTGGAGTGGGTGACCCTGGGAGCGATCCCCGCGGCGGTCCCCCACACGCGCCCGGTGCCGGTCCTCGCGACCGCCTCCACGCCCGGCCTGCTTCACGGCGGCGAGCAGCAGGGTCCCGAGGGGTTGCTTCGAGTGCCGGCCGCGGCGCTCTCGACGATCGAGCTCGCCGTGAGCGGCGGCGGGATCCCGGCCGTCGGGTTCTTCGCTCAGGTACCGCACTACGTGAGCGGCCCGTTCCCCGCCGCGACCATCGCGCTCCTCGAGCACGTGGGTCGACATCTCGGCATCGAGATCCCGCTCGGCTCGCTGCCCGACGAGGCCCTGGCCCAGCGCCGACGGCTCGACGCGCTGACCGAGCAGGACCCCGACTCGAGGAGCTACGTCGAGCGCCTCGAGCGGTCCATGAGCGAGCAGCGCCTGCCCTCGGGCGACGAGCTCGCCTCAGAGATCGAGCGCTTCCTGCGCGACGCGGAGCGCGGGGAGGGCGGCGCCGGACCGCCGCGCGGGTGAGCGTCGCTCAGCGAGAGAGCACGCTTCGCAGGACCTCCGCCGCCGAACGCTCCACGTCCCTCGTCGCCGTGAGGAGCGTGAGCCGGCCCTTCCCGGCGAGGGTCCGGAGCTCGGCGAGCGCGCGACGCCGCTCGGCCTGCCGGAGCTCGGCCCGGTACCGGCGCGCGAACTCGGCCCACCGTTCGGGGTCGTGTCCGTACCATGTTCGGAGCTCGTCGCTCGGAGCCACCTCCCGCATCCAGCGCACGTCCTCGAGAGTCGCCCGGCTCACGCCGCGCGGCCACAGCCGGTCGACCAGCACACACGTCCCGTCGCTCCGGTCTCGGGGTTCGTAGACGCGCTTGACCGCGACCTCCATGCCCCCATGATGCCCTGGGTTCGACCTGACGACCCACTCGGGTCCCCCGCCCGGACGGACGTTCGGCCCTAACCCCGACCACCCGCTGGGCCGCACCGTCGTGGAGGCGGGCACGCAGGCCGGTCGATCCGCAGGAGGTGGGCACATGCGCTGGAGCGACGAGTACACGGGGTACGCGGCCGCGGTCGCCTCGTTCGCGGCGGTCGTGCTGTGGGCGGGCGGCGCCTCCGCGGGGTTCGCGGTCGCGGCGGCGGGCATCGCCGTCGTGCTCCTCGCGGTCGCGCTCCGGTCGTGGCGCCGAACGGCGCGCGTGCTGGTCGTCGGTCCCCCGAGGACCGAGCCGGTGGACCTGCTGGAGGAGGCGCTCGACGGCGCAGGGTTCGGCGTCGCGCACTGTCCCGGCCCGCCCTTCCGGGCCTGTCCGGTGTACGCGGGGCGTCCGTGTCCGGTACACGGCCGGCCGGTGGCCGCGGTGATCGTTCGCGAGCCCGGCTCCTCGACCCCCGTGCCTCCCTGCGGCCGAGCTCTCCACATCCCCGCCCTGCCGGTCGAGGCGGGCGACCGCGCGCCCGCGGAGGCCATCCGGGACCTGACGGCGATCCGGGCCGCCTGGTAGCGGGATCGACCAACCGCGAACCGGCTACCATCCGGGCATGTCCGCGGACTCCTTCGCGCCGACGGAGCGCACGCGCCCGCACCGGCATCCCGAGCGCGGCACCTACGACCGCGAGGTCGTCGAGCGAACGCTCGATGAGGCCCTTTACTGCCACGTGGGCTACGTGGTCGACGGAACGCCCCGGGTGCTTCCAACGATCCACGTCCGGGTGGGGGAGACGATCTACATCCACGGCTCGTCGGCAAGCCACATGCTGCGGGCGATCCGGGACGGCTCACAGGTCTGTCTCGTGGCGACGATCCTCGACGGGCTCGTTCTTGCCCGCAGCGCGTTCAACCACTCGATGAACTACCGCTCCGCGGTGGTGTTCGGACCCGCCCGCGAGGTGACCGATCCGGACGAGAAATGGATGGCGCAGAAGGCGCTCGTGGACCACGTCTGCCCCGGACGTTCCGACCAGGCGAGGATGCCGAACGAGAAGGAGCTCAGACAGACCTCGATCCTTGCGATCCCGCTCCGAGAGGCCTCGGCGAAGGCCCGGACCGGACCACCCAAGGACGACGAGGAGGACGTCCTCCTGCCGGTGTGGGCCGGCGTGCTCCCGCTCCGCACCGTCGCGGGAGAGCCGATCGACGCCCCCGACCTCCCGCCGGGCATCGCGCCGCCGGCGAACGTGAGGCTGTACCGACGTCCGACTGCCGGCTCGTAAGCTGGCTCACCACGTGAGCGAGCCGGGACCCACCCTGCGCCAGAACCTCCGCGCCATGCCGCCGGGCGCCTGGGTCCTGTTCGCCGGCACGTTCGTGAACCGGGTGGGAACCTTCGTCCTCCCGTTCCTCACGCTCTACCTCACGCGTCGGGGATACTCGGCGCCGCAGGCGGGCGTGGCCATCGCCTGTTACGGGCTGGGAGGTCTGGGCGCGCAGGCGGCCGGCGGGCTCCTCGCCGACCGCATCGGCCGCCGGAACACCATTGCGCTTGCGATGCTCTCCGCCGCGGCGCTCACGGTCGCGCTGTGGCGCGCGACGAGCCTGGCCGCGATCTACCCGCTGATGTTCGCCCTGGCCGCCGCCGCGGAGCTGCACCGACCGGCCTCCGGCGCGCTCATCGCCGACCTGCTGCCGACCGAGCGCCGGGTGACGGCGTTCACCCTCTACCGCCTCTTCGTCAACGTCGGCTGGGCGGCCGGCCTGGCGCTTGGAGGGTTCCTCGCCGAGCGCTCGTTCACCATCCTGTTCCTCGGCGACGCGGCGACCTCGGCCGCGTTCGGGCTGATCGCCCTCGTCCTGCTCCCCCACGGAGTTCGCACGGCTCGCCACGAGGAGGGCGACCTTCCCACGGCCCGCCGGTCCATCCGCGAGGACCGAGGCTTCCTCCTGTTCCTCGGCGCCGTCCTGGTCACCGGGATGGTGTACTCGCAGAACGTCTCGACGCTTCCGCTGCACATCACTCGAGCGGGTCACCCGGCCTCCACGTACGGGCTCCTGCAGTCGATGAACGGCCTCCTCATCGTGGTCGCGGAGCTGCCGGTGATCTCGTGGACCCAGCGACGCGCGAAGACCTCGATGATCGCCCTCGGCGAGCTGCTCATCGGCCTCGCGTTCATGTCCCTGGCGATCGCGAGGACCGTGCCGGCCCTCGTCGGGATGGTCACCCTGTGGACCATCGGGGAGATGATCGAGTCCCCGGTCGCCTCCGCGTTCGCCGCCGATCGAGCCCCCCGGCACGCGCGCGGGCGATACCAGTCCGCCTACGGCTCGATGTTCGGGATCGCCTGGATGCTCGGACCCGTGCTCGGGACGTCGGTGTACGCGCTGAGCCCCGACGCGCTCTGGCTGGCCTGCGGGGCGGCCGGCGTCGCGGCGGCCGCGCTCGCGCTGGCCGCCGGACGCCGGCCGCATCCCGCCCCCGACCGGGTTGACGCCGTGACGACGTAGTGGTTCGATATATCGGGCCGATATAGTCGGTCGATATATCGAGACGCAACACGGAGGGAGCGCACCGGATGCTCGAGCTCGCGATCCTCGGCCTGCTGAAGGAGCGGTCCATGCACGGCTACCAGCTCTCCAAGCGGCTGACCGACACGCTCGGCGGATTCTGGCGCGTCTCCTACGGCTCGCTCTACCCGACCATCCGGCGGCTCGAGCGCGAGGGCGCCGTCGAACGGGTCTTCGACGAGCAGGAGGTCGGGCGCCGCAAGAACGTGTACCGGATCACGCCGAAGGGCGAGGAGCTCTTCCGGCGGCTCCTGGAGGAGGCCGGGGCCGAGTCATCCTCCGAGGACAACCGCTTCCGAGTCCGCCTCGCGTTCTTCAAGTACCTGGCTCCCGACACGCGCATCCGGCTGCTGGAGCGGCGACGCGCGTTCCTCGAGGAGCGCCTGTCGACGATCAAGGCGTCGCTCACGGCGACCAGGGAACGAATCGACACCTACACGCTCTCGTTGATGCAGCACGGCCGGGACTCCACCGAGCAGGACATCGCGTGGCTGAACGGCCTGATCGCGGCCGAACGCCGCCAATTCGATTCACTCCGAGGGGGAACGAGGCGCCGTGAGGCACGGGCGCTTCGCAGAAAGGAGCGCACCTCATGAGCAAGGTCCGTCTCGCGATCGTCGGCGTGGGCAACTGCGCGTCGTCGCTCGTTCAGGGACTGGAGTAC
>JAJPHY010000120.1 GCA_021325015.1 Actinomycetota bacterium
CCTGATCCTGTCGTTGATCCGCGGATCGACCGAGACCCCGCATCACCTCCCGTCAAACGAAAGCACCGACTGGCAGCCGGTGCTTTGCTGGAGCCCGCCGAACATCCTGGCAGAGTATAGGTGCGGGTCGGGACCGCTGTCGACGGACCGGCACGAACGCTCTACGAGACCGCCCGGACGTTGGCCGCCTGCTTTCCCTTGGGCCCGTCCACGATGTCGAACTCGACCTCCTGCCCCTCCGTGAGGGTCCGGAAGCCGTCCATCTGGATGGCGGAGAAGTGGACGAACACGTCCTCCCCATCCGGGCGCGAGATGAACCCGTAGCCCTTCTCGTTGCTGAACCACTTGACGGTTCCGTGCGTTGCCAATCCGACCTCCTGAACGTGGAGCCGCGCGAATGTAGCACGGGTCGTCGAACCGGACAACGGCGCCGCGCTCACCAGTCCGGCTCGAGCGGACGTCCGTAGTCGTCCTCCAGGCGAAGCGTGTCGTCCTCGGTCGTGTAGCCGTAGGCGATCTCGAGCACCCGGCCCCGAGTGGCGCTCCGATTCGAGATCCGGTGGGTGGTCTCGGCGGAGACCATGAACTCCTCCCCCGGTTGCGCGTCCACCACGCGGTTGCCGATCTGGAGCGTCAGGCCGGGGTCTAACACCACCCACATCTCATCCCGCATCTGGTGGTAGTGGACGCTGGTCTCCTGCCCGGGGTCGACGGAGATCACCCGGACCGAGGACGGCTGATTCAGGGCGTAGGTCGTCACCCGCCCCCAGGGCTTGTCGATGATCACCGAGAGCCTCCGTGGTCCCAGCGCTTGGCGAGCGCGGCCATCTCGAGCGCCGCCATCGCCGCGTCCCACCCCTTGTTCCCGTGGGCACCGCCCGCCCGATCGAGCGCCTGCTCCAGCGTGTCCGTGGTGAGCACCCCGAAGATCACGGGGATCCCGGTGTCCTCGGCGGCCCGACGGATGCCGGTCGCCGCCTGCTGGGCCACGTGGTCGAAGTGGGCTGTCTCCCCGCGGATCACCGCGCCCAGACAGACCACCGCGTCGAAGTCGCGCGTGTCGGCCAGGCGGCGCGCGGCGAAGGGGAGCTCGAACGCGCCCGGCACCCAGACCAGCTCGAGGTCCTCCTCCGGGACGCCTTGCGCGCGCAGGCAATCCAGGGCTCCATCGACGAGTCTGCGCACGACGACCTCGTTGAACCGCGACGCCGCGACCGCGATCCGTCGACCTCGCGCGAGCGGCGCGCCGGGCTGTCTCACGACAGGCCCTCCCCCGTCGCCGCTCCCTCGGCCTCCAGGTGGTCCAGGAGGTGGCCGAGCTTCTCCCGCTTGGTGCGCAGGTACTCGATGTTCTCGGCCCTCGGCGCGGTCTCGAGCGGCACCCGCTCGACGATCGAGAGCCCGTAGCCCTCCAGACCGGCGCGCTTGGCGGGGTTGTTCGTCAGCAGCCGCATCGAGCGCACGCCGAGGTCCACCAGGATCTGCGCGCCGATGCCGTAGTCGCGCGGATCGGCCGGGAACCCGAGCTCCTCGTTCGCCTGCACCGTGTCGAGTCCCTGCTCCTGGAGCCGGTAGGCGCGAAGCTTGTGGCTGAGCCCGATCGCCCGCCCCTCGTGTCCGCGGATGTACAGGATCACGCCCCGTCCCTCGGCGCCGATCGTGCGGAGCGCCGCCGCGAGCTGGTCGCCGCAGTCGCACCGGAGCGACCCGAACACGTCGCCGGTCAGGCACTCAGAATGCACCCGGACGAGGATGCGCTCGCCGTCGCCGACCTCCCCGAGCACCAGGGCGACGTGCGTGCGACCGTCCACCGCGCTGTCGTACGCGTAGGCGAGGAACTCTCCGTGCTCGGTGGGGATCCGGGCCTCCGCAACCCGGCGCACCAGCCGCTCCCTGCGCCTGCGGTACTGGATGAGGTCCGCGATCGAGATGACCTTCAACCCGTGAACCCGGGCGACCCGCTCGAGCTCGGGCAGCCGGGCCATCGTCCCGTCCTCGTGCATGATCTCGCAGATCACGCCCGCCGGATACAGACCGGCCAGGGTGGCCAGGTCCACGGCGGCCTCGGTGTGGCCCGCGCGCTTCAGCACGCCCCCCTCGTGCGCGCGCAGCGGGAACACGTGGCCCGGCATCTGAAGGTCCTCGGGCGTGGTGCGCGGATCGGTCACCGCTCTGATGGTCGCCGCGCGGTCGTGCGCGCTCGTCCCGGTGGTCGTGCCGACCCGCGCATCGATCGAGATCGCGAACGCCGTCTCGTGGTGTCCCTGCGCGTTGCGGCTCACCATCAGCGGGATCTGGAGCTCGTCCAGCCGACGACCGACGACCGGCATGCAGATGATCCCGCGGCCGTGCGTGGCCATGAAGTTCACCGCCTCGGGGGTGACCTTCTCGGCCGCCATCACGAAGTCCCCTTCGTTCTCGCGGTCGGCATCGTCCACGACGATGACGATCCTTCCCGCGCGGATCTCCTCGATCGCCTCCTCGATCGTGCAGAAGACCGAGCCGTTCGGCACCTGCTGCGTCTTGCTCACCTGGTCATCCTTCCGTTCGCTGGTTCGTTCGCGCCGGGACGGCGCGCTCCACGAGCCGTTCCACGTACTTCGCGACGACGTCGACCTCGAGGTTGACGGGGTCCCCTGATCGCACGACGCCGAGGGTGGTCGCCTCGAGCGTGTGCGGGATCAGCGCGACGGAGAACGAGTCGCCGTCCAGCGCGGCGATCGTCAGGCTGACCCCGTCCACCGCGACCGACCCCTTCTCGACCAGGTACCGCAGGAGATCGGCCGGGGCACGCACAGTGAGCCACGCCCCGCCGGCCTCGTCCCGCTCGATGGAGGACACCTCGCCCACGCCGTCGACGTGGCCCTGGACGAGGTGACCTCCCAGACGCGACGAGAGCGTCACGGGGCGCTCGAGGTTCACCGGCGCTCCCGGAGCCAGCCGCGACAGAGCCGTCCGCTCCCTCGTCTCCTCCGAGACGTCGAACGCCAGCGTGCGTTCGGTGCGCTCGACGACGGTGAGGCACACGCCGTTCACCGCCAGCGAGGCGCCGACCTCGGAGTCGCCCAGCACCGTCCGGCACGCGAGCACGAGCCCGTTCGGGCGCACCTCGCGGACCTCTCCGCGCTCCTCAACGATCCCGGTGAACATCCGCTTCCACCCTGAGGTCGTCGCCCACGCGGTCCACGGACACGATCGAGACCGGGAGCGCCCCGCCGATCGGGAAGAACCCGCGGCCCCCGAGGATTCCCGGGGCCGCGTCGCCGCCGATCAGCTTGGGCGCGAGGTACACGACGATCGTGTCGACGACCCCGTCCTCCACCGCCGACCAGGCGAGGGTCGGGCCGCCCTCGATGAGCACGCTCTGGACGTCGCGCTTGCCGAGGTCCGCGAACAGGCGCGCGAGGGGGACCCGCGCTCCCTCCGGCTCGTACAGGAGGAGCTCGGCCCCCCGGGATCGCCATGCCTCGCGCCGGTGGGGAGGCGCGAGCTCCGTGGTCGCGACGAGCGTGGGAGCCGATCCGTCGAACAGATCGCCGGTCTCGGGCACCCGCCCCCGGGCGTCCACCAGCACCCGAAGCGGCGGACGTCCGCGGTAGGAGGGGTCGCGAACCGTGAGCGAGGGGTCGTCGGCGAGCGCGGTGCCGGCGCCGACGACGATGGCGTCGGCCGCACCGCGAAGGCGGTGCACGTCCAGCCGGGCTGCCTCGCCGGTGATCCACCGCGACGAGCCGTCGCGGGCGGCCACCTTGCCGTCGAGGCTCGCCGCCATCTTCCAGGTGGCAAAGGGCAGGCCCGTCCGCACGTGCTTCGTGTAGGCGCGCAGCTGGCGTTGCGCGAGATCGGCCAGCACCCCTCGGCGGAGCTCGATCCCCGCGGCCTCGAGCGCCGCGAAGCCTCGGCCGTCGACGATCGGGTTGGGGTCGCCGGTCGCGGCGACGACGCGGGCGATCCCGGCCTCGACGATGGCCCGCGTGCACGGAGGAGTCCGGCCGAAGTGATCGCAGGGCTCGAGCGTCGTGTAGAGGGTGGCGCCCCGGGCGCCCTCACCGGCCCGGTCGAGGGCGACGGCCTCCGCGTGGGGCGTCCCCGGGCCCTCGTGGAACCCCTCGCCGACGATCCGGCCGCCGGCAACGACGACGGCCCCCACCACGGGGTTCGGAGAGGCGAGCCCCCGGCCCCGCTCCGCGAGCGCCAGGGCCCGCTCCATGAACGCCTCGTCGGACACCGCACACCACTCCTCAGGAGGCTGGGTGCGGGAAGGGGCGCGCGGGGCGACGGCTCGCGCCTATGCCGTCACCGCCCGTCCTCTCCCATCCCGACTCTCACGGTCGGTCCCGGAATTGCACCGGGTCCACCCCTGGATGGCGCCCAGGGGGTCGCGGACTCTCACCGCCGGTGGGGACTTGCACCCCGCCCCGAAGACGAGCTTCTGACAGGCCAGTATACGGGCCGGGCGCCGAGAGGAACAGGTCCCGGCCGCGCTCTCAGCCGGCCGAGCGGCGATCGATCGCGTACGAGGAGCCGGAATCGCGCTTTGCGAACTGCTTCATCTCGGTGGCGACGGCGACCGCCTCGCCGTAGTGGGCGAAGTCTCGCCTGGCGGTGGTCGCGACCCCGATCGAGATGGCGACGAGCGGCAGCCGCTGGAGGACCCCCTTGCGGTCCTCGACCTCCACGTAGCCGCGGGCGAGGTCCTGGTCCTCGTAGAACTCGTGGACATGCGCGTCGAACCGCTCGACGATGCGCCGGGCGACGTCTTCGGCGACCTCGGGGGGCAGCATGGCGACGAAGTCGTCGCCGCCGACGTGCCCCACGAACCCCTCCGAGCCCGCGAACTCGACGACGGCGTCCTGGATGATCCGAGCGGTCGCCTGGATCAGCCGGTCGCCTCGGACGAACCCCTTCTGGTCGTTGTAGGCCTTGAAGTTGTCGAGGTCGCAGTACAGCACGGCGAACGGACGGGCCTCACGCACCATCCGCTCGATCTCCTCCTGGATGCGGATGTTGCCGGGGAGGCCGGTGAGCGGCGAGAGATTGCGCATCTCCTTGGCCCGGCGGAGCGTGCCCTTGACGCGCGCCAGGAGCTCGATCGGGTCGAAGGGCTTGATGATGTAGTCGTCCGCACCGGCCGTCAGCCCGAGCACCTTGTCGGTGGACAGGGCCTTCGCGGTGAGCATGATGATCGACGTGTTTGCCGTCTGAGGATTGCGGCGCAGCCGCTGCGCGACCTCGAAGCCGTCGATTCTCGGCATCATGACGTCGAGCAGCACGAGGTCGGGACGCATCTCCGAGGCGCGCTGGAGCGCCTCCTCCCCGTCTCCCGCCACGGCGACCTCGTAGCCGGCCGAGCGAAGGTTCACCTCGACGAAACGCGCGATGTCGGGGTCGTCGTCGACGACGAGGATCGTCTCGGGCATCAGGCTCCGCCCTTCACGACGGCGGCGAGCTCGCGCGCCGCGCGCGCCGGGTCGTCGGTTCCGAAGATGGCGGATCCGGCGACGATCACCGACGCACCCGCTCCCAGGCACCGGCCGGCCTCGTCGACGCCGATCCCGCCCTCCACCTCCACCTTCACCGGAAGCCCCCGACGGTCGACGGCCGTGCGGGCGGCCTCGATTCTCCGCACGGCGTCGGGGTCGAAGACCCCCGGCCGCTCCACGCTCGAGCACACGACCGTGATGCGATCCACCTCCTCGAGATGAGCCTCGATGGCGGCGAGGGGCGTCTCCAGGCCGAACGACACCCCGACCCCCATCCCGCTCCCCCGGGCCTTTCGGATCGCCGGAGCGAGGGCCGAGGGCGCTTCCAGCGCGAACGTCACGACATCGGCACCCGCTTCGGTCAGCTCGTCGAGGAGTCCCTCGGGCGACTCGACGAGGAGGTGTCCGTGCACGGCGCGGTCCGTCGCCCGTCGGAGCGAGGCGACGACGACCGGTCCGATCGTGAGCGGCGGCAGGAGGTGAGCGTCCATCACGTCGACATGAAACTCGTCGGCATAGAGCTCGACCAGCTTTACCTGCTCGGCCAGACGCCCAAGATCGGCGGCCAGAATGGACGCGGACAGGGTGGGCACCACCCGATTCTAGCCGTGCGGCACCCGCGGCCGGCGGAACGCCGCGACGAACATCGCGTCGGTCCCGTGACGGTGCGGCCAGAGCCGGACCCGGTCGCGGCGACCGTCCGGCCCCTCGATCGCCTCCGGGACGAGGTCCGGGCGAACGCGCAGCAGCGCGTCGCACACGTCGTCGGTCTCGGCCCTGGGGAAGGTGCAGACCGAGTACACCAGCCGCCCGCCGTGGGCGAGCAGGTCGGCCGCGGCCGCGGCGATCTCGAGCTGAAGTCGACCGAGGGCGGGCAGGTCGCGTTCCCGGGGGCGCCACAGGAGCTCGGGACGGCGCCGCGCCGCGCCGAGGCCGGAGCAGGGAGCGTCGACGAGGACCCGCGCGAAGCCGCCGCGAAGCGCCGGGCGCCGGGCGTCCTGGACCAGGACGTGCGCCCGCACGCCGAGCCGGTCGACCTGGGCGCGGACGAGCGCCGCCCTGGTGGGCGAGACGTCGGCGGCGACCGCCAGCCCGCCGGGGGACACCAGGCAGGCGAGGTGCGCCGCCTTCCCGCCGGGGCCCGCGCACACGTCCGCGACCCGCTCGCCGGGGCGAGCGCCGATCGCGCTCACCGCGAACGACGACGCCTGGTCCTGGACGGCGAACCAGCCGAGGTCGAAGCCGGGAAGCTCGGATGGCGAGCCTCCGGAGAGCACGAGCGACTCCGGGTGCACCGTCCCCGGCACGCTCGGGACGCCGGCCCGTTCGAGCGCCGCCCGCAACTCCTCGACGCTCGTCCGGCAGGTGTTGGTCCGGAGGGTGAGAGGCGCCGGCTCCGCGAGCGCGGCCGCGGCCGTCTCCGCCTCGGGTCCGAGGAGCCGGCGAAGCTCGCGCACGGCCCATTCGACGAGCCCCGTCCGAACCGAGACCTCGGCGTCGCTCGTCCCGGTGAGGGCGATCGCAGGCTCGGCGGCGATGCGTCGCAGGACCGCGTTGACCAACCCGCGCTCGCGCGCGTCCGCGAGCGCCACCGTCTCGGAGACCGCCGCGTGACGAGGGATCCGCGTGTGGCGAAGCTGGTAGACGCCCAGTCGCAGCACGGCGAGCGCCGCCGGGCTCGTCCGGTCCATCGGCCGATCCAGGCGCAGGGCGATCTCGCGATCGAGCGCCGGGAGCCGTCGGAGCGTCCCGTAGGCGAGCTCGGCGGCGAAGGCGCGGTCCGCGCTCGACAGGTCCGACCTGTCGAGCGCGGACCGCAGCGCGAGATTCGAGAAGCCGCCGCGCTCCACCACGCGGCGGATCACCGCGAGCGCCACGGAGCGGGCCGACGGCGTGCCGTCCCGTCCGCCACCCGTTGCCCGCCCGCCACCCGTCACCCGCCGGCCGCCGGGGCGCCGATCGGTGCCGGGACGGCCCCGCCCCCGCCGGTCGCTCCCGCCGGCGCTCACGAGAGCCGTTCTCCGACCACCGGGCGGTGTCCGCGGACGAACTCGGCCGCGGACATCCGCCGTCGACCCGCGGGGGCGAGCTCGACCGCACGCAGCGCGCCCCTGCCCGTCGCGACGACGAATCCCGCGCGGTCGACCTCGATCACCGTTCCGGGCTCGGCGTCTCGCGAGCTGGCCACGGCCTCGGCCCGGAGCACCTTGAGGTTCGCGCCCCGAAAGGTGGCGACCGCGCCGGGCTCGGGAGCGAGGGCGCGGATGCGGTTCACGAGCTCGCGCGCGGGCCGCGACCAGTCGAGCCGCCGATCCTCGGGCCGGAGCTTCGGGGCGACGGTGGCCGCGCGGTGATCCTGCGGGACCGGCGAGGCCCGTCCCGCGGCGATCAGCTCGAGGGTCTCGACGAGCACGTCCGCTCCGAGCTCGGCGAGCCTGGCGCCAAGCGAGCCGGCATCGTCCTCCGGCAGCACCCGGGTCCGGCGCTGGAGCAGGATGGGGCCCGAGTCCAGGCCCGTCTCCATCACCATCGTCGTGACCCCGGTCTCCGGCAGGTCGAGGAGCAGCGCCGCCTGAACCGGACTGGCCCCGCGGAGCGCCGGAAGCAACGAGAAGTGCAGGTTCACGGGCAGCAGCTTCGGTAGGGCGAGCACGTCCGGGGGGAGGATCTCCCCGTAGGCGACCACGACCAGCACGTCGGGCCGTGAGAGCGCGAGCGTCCGCAGGCCCGGTTCCGTCCGCACGGTCTCCACCTCGGCGAGCGGGAGCTCGAGATCGCGCGCCGCGACGGCGACGGGCGTCGGCGTCAGACGGTTGCCGCGGCCGGCCGGCTTCGGGGCCCGGGTGACGACGAGCTCCACCGAATGACGCGACCGGGCGATCGCTCGCAGCGACGGGACGGACCAGGCGTCGTTGCCGAGGAAGGCAATCCGAAGGGGCCGGGCCACGACCGCAGGATAGTGCTCAGAGGTTCCGCGATCCCTCCTGAACCCGTCGGAGCTCGTGCTCTCGGAGCATGCGCATGACCTGCCGGCGACCCTCGTCGTCCAGGCGGTCGATGTAGAGCACCCCCAGCGTGTGGTCGGTTTCGTGCTGGAAGATCCGCGCGAGCAGCCCCTCCGCCCGAACGTCGATCGGCTCGCCCCGCAGACCCTGTCCGCGGAGCCGCACGCGAAGCGCACGCGTCGTGGGGTAGAAGGGGCCCGGGATCGACAGGCATCCCTCGTCCCGGACCTCCTCCCGTTTGAGCTCCGAGAGCTCGGGGTTCGCGACGAACCCTCGGTTCCCCTCCCCGTCGTCGTAGACGAAGAAGCGCAGCGAGATCCCGACCTGGGGCGCCGCGAGTCCGACGCCGGGCGCCGCGTACATCGTCTCGAACATGTCGTCGACGATGCGCGCCAGCGATCGGTCGAAACGCTCCACGTCGCGGGCGCGCTCTCGGAGCACCGGGTCTCCGAGCGTGCGGATCGGGAGAACGGCCACTCCTTGGCTCCTCCGGCTCCTCACAGGTGGGGTTCCGCCTCGACGCGGCTCACGACTCCTCGCTCCGCGAGCGCCCGCATGGCGCGGCCGAACTCCGCGACGCGTGCCGGGTCGAGCGCGACCAAGCATACCGATTCGTCCCCGAGCCCCGAGACGAGCAGGGTGCTCGGATGGAGCGCCCGAAGCTCGTCCTCCAGCGTCGCCGTCCCCCGGACGCGGAACACCGGGGCGCCCACGGGGAACCCCGCCTCGGCCCGCCGCGCGGCCTCGGCTCGGTGGAACCGCTCGGGGCGCCCGGTGACCAGCGTCTGCACGGCCGGATCGTTCGGGTGTCTCGTCTGAACGATGACGCGTCCGCCGGGGCGGGCCCACGCCGCGGCCTCCATCCACGACGCGAGCGCTCGCTCTCGCGCGGCCAGCCCCGGCCGGCGGGAGGCGAGGTCCGCGTCCAGGACCGCGACCATGTCCAGCCCCAGGGGGCCGAAGTCCTTCACGACCTCGACCCCGCCGACCACGATCTCCGAGGGGCCGGGCGGTCGGGGCGCTTCCCCACGCCCGATCCTCCGCACCGGGACGGAGGCCACTCGCCGCGCCCATTCCTCCACTCGCTCGGCGCCACCCCGCGCGACGCCGAAGGCCGAGGCCCCGCAGCTCGCGCACCGGCCGTCGGCACCGCACACCGTGCAGCGGACGCGCCCCTCCTCGAGCCGCAGGAGGCCGCCGCACGCCGCGCACGCCGCCGGCTCGCCGCACCCGCGGCATACGCGGGCGACGCCGTAGCCCGGCACCGGCGAGAAGACGAACCCGCGGCGCGCTCCCTTCAGCGCCGAGATCAGCCTCGGCGCCCTGCCCTCGGGTCCGGGGCGAACCACCTCGACCGGGGGCCACCGCCGATCCGGTGGCTCCACCACGACGTGCGGGACCACGGTCGTCTCGAGCGATGGAAGGAGCGCCGACGCCACGCACACGGCGCCGAGGATCCGGGCGCGCTCGAGCGCCACGTCTCGCACGTGGTAGTAGGGGGCCCGCTGTTCGCGGTGGAGCGCGTGGCTCTCGCGAGAGACGAACACGAGGCCGAGGCGGGGAACCGGCGCGAACACGGCCGGCCGGGTCCCGACGACGCAGGCGTACCGGCCGGCACGGACCTCGAGCCAGGTCCGGTACCGCTCGTTCCGATCTCCGCCGAGGAGCATCCCCACCGCGTCGCCGAACGCCTCGCGGAGGGCGGCCGCCGTCGCGGGAAGGGGATGGGCCTCCGGCACGAGCACGAGCGCGCCGCGCCCCCGTTCGAGCGCGGCTCCGACACACTCGAGGGCCACCGTCACCTCCTCCTCCGGCGCCGGCCGGAGCACGAACGCCCCCCCCGAGCCGCGAAGCGCCTCGAGCAAGGACGCTCCGTTCCGGTACTGGAGAAGCCAGCCGGGCGGAGCGGAGGGCACGAGACGAGCGCGTCCGGTGGAGTCGGTGGGGGGGCCGGGCGGAGCGGAGGGCACGAGACGAGCGAAGCGAGTCGAGTCAGCGAAGCGGCCTCCGCGGAGCCCGGCCCCCCCACCCTCCGCAAGAAACGCCCCCTCCACCGAGGCCACGCGCGGCGGGTGCGACCGCGCGATCACCGCGGCGAGCGGGGCCACGTACCGCTCGCTCACCCATCGCAGGAGCTCGAGCGTCGGCCCATCGAAGAAGCGGACCGGCGTGACGGCGCCCCGCACCGTGAGCAGGCGCGCCGGGACCTCCTCCGCGGGGCCGAGCACCCAGCCCCGCACCAGCCGGCCGTGGAACGGCACGCGGACGAGCGACCCCACGCCCGCCTCGAGCTCGGCGGGAAGCTCGTAGGTGAACGGACGGTCGAGCGACAGCACCGGCCGATCGACGCAGACGTCGACGGGACCCGAGAGCGTGGCGCCGGCCGGCGCCGGCCCGATGGAGCTACTCGAACGCGCGGCGGAGCTCGTCGGCGCGGTCGGTCGCCTCCCAGGGGAACTCCTTGCGGCCGAAGTGGCCGTAGGCGGCCGTGTCCTCGTAGATCGGCCG
>JAJPHY010000109.1 GCA_021325015.1 Actinomycetota bacterium
ACGCCGCCCTTCAGCATCTCGGCCAGGCCGGACTTCACACGGAAGGTGCCGGTCTCGCGTTCCACGGTTCTCCCTCCTTGAGCCGCCCGCACTCCGAGTTTACCGCCGGCGCGCGGCCCTCCGGCCGGGACCGACGCCCGCTCGGGGGCTTCACATCTCCCGGAGGCGCCGGATCCGGTCCTCGATCGGTGGGTGGGTCGAGAACAAGCGTTCCATCAGCCCGGTCTTCTCACCGGGGAAGCGCGACGGCTGCTCGAGCCACAGGTGCCCCGTCGCGTTGTTCGCCGAGCGCATCGCGTGGGGGGCGTCTCGGATCTTCTCGAGGGCTGAGATCAGCCCGGGCGGGTAGCGCGTCAGCATGGCCCCCTGCGCGTCGGCCAGGTACTCGCGCTGACGCGAGACCGCCAGCTGGATGAGCTGCCCGAACAATGGGGCGAGGACGAGCAGGACGAGCCCGATCGCGAAGACGATCGCCTCGGCGGCGCCTCCCCCTTGGTCCTCGCCGCGCCTGCCGCGGAACCCGCCCCACCACAGCGCGCGCAGGAAGAACTCCGAGAGCAGGACGACCGCCCCGATCACCGTGGCCACGATCGTCCCGTAGAGGATGTCGCGGTCCAGGATGTGCGACATCTCGTGGCCGATCACCCCTTCGAGCTCGACCCGGTTCATCGTGTCCAGGAGTCCCCGGGTCACCGCGATGTGGGAGTGCTCGGGGTCGCGGCCGGTGGCGAACGCGTTCGGCGCCTTCTCCGGCACGACCCAGACCCGCGGCTTGGGGATCCCGGCAGCGATCGCGAGACCCTCGACGACGTTGTGGAGCCTCGGCTCCTCCTCCGGCGTGACCTCCCGGGCACGCGCGGAGGCGAGCACGA
Source organism: Actinomycetota bacterium (assembly GCA_021325015.1). GTDB lineage: Bacteria > Actinomycetota > UBA4738 > UBA4738 > HRBIN12 > JAJPHY01. Next base: position 873 of record JAJPHY010000109.1, read on the forward strand.
CGCGATCGCCGTACCGGTAGGCCCCGAGCTGCAAGAGGATCGCGACCGCGAGGGCGATCCCGAGCCCGAACGGACCCGTCCCCAACCACAGTCCGATGGCGTAGCCCACGGCCGCGAGGAGGAGGACCGCGAGGCCCATGAGCAGAAAGGTTCGCCGCTTGTTGGAGGCGATCTGCTCGTACACGGCGGGCTAGGCGAGGTCGACGCGCACCGGGCCGCGCACGGGGTCCTCGATGTCGAAGAACTCGCGGGGCTCGAACCCGAACAGCCGCGCGACGATGTTCGAGGGGAATCGCTGGATCTGCGTGTTGAGCCGCATGACCTGGTCGTTGTAGAACTGGCGCGCGTAGGCGATCTTCGACTCGGTCGCCGTGAGCTCCTCCTGCAGCGCGAGGAAGTTCTCGTTCGCCTTCAGCTCCGGGTAGCTCTCGGCCACGGCGAGCAGGCGACGGAGCCCGGCCGTGACCTGGTTCTCGGCCTGCGCCTGGTCGCCGACGCCGCTCGCATCGATGGCCGTGGCCCTGGCCGTGGTCACGTGCTCGAACACCTCGCGCTCGTGGGCGGCGTACCCCTTCACCGTCTCGACCAGGTTGGGGATGAGGTCGTACCGGCGCCGGAGCTGGACGTCGATCTGCGACCAGCCGTTGTCGACCCGATTGCGGAGCGCGACGAGCCGGTTGAACCCGTAGACGCCGAGCAGGAGGACGAAGAGGAAGATCCCGAGGACGACCCACGCGACCGTCACGGCGCCATCCTAGCAACGGGTTCGGCAACATCCCGGTAGATCGACTCCAGGCGGTCGGTCACGGCCTCCCAGGAGAACGCGCGCGAGCGAGCTCGCCCGGCGTCCGCGAGTCGCCCGGCCAGCTCCGGATCGGTCAGCACGCGTCCGAGCGCCCGGGCGGCCGCCGCGGGATCGCCGGGCGGCACGAGCAGCCCGTCGACGCCATCCCGCACCACCTCGTCGTAGCCGGCGATGTCGCTCGCAACGACCGGAACTCCCGCCGCCATGGCCTCGACCAGGACGACGCCGAAGCTCTCGCCGCCGACCGAGGGCGCGAGGAGCGCATGGGCGGCCGCGTAGAACGGGGGAAGCTCCCGGTTGTCCACCCGTCCCACCAGGTGCACCCGCCGGCGGACGTCCGGCGGGAGCAGCCGCACGGCCTCCCGGTCCGGCCCGTCGCCGACGGCGATCAGCCACAGGTCCGAGAGGTCCGCAGCCAGGTAACCGAACGCCCGCACTGCGGTGGGGAACCCCTTGCGCTCGTCGAGCCGGCCGACGAACAGGATCCTGCGGGTCCCCGGGAGCTCACCCGCCCGGGCGCCCTCGAAGCGCTCGACCGGCACACCGTTCGGCACGATCTCGAACCGTCCGCCGAGCCGCGAGGCGGCGAAGCGCTCCGCCGTCCGGGAGACCGCGACGCGCACCGCGATCCTGCGGGCGAGCGGCCGCAGGGCCGGCGCCGCGATGTCGAACAGTCGCGACCTCGTGGCGCCGGAGTGGAACGTCGCCACGACCGGGGCCGGCGATCGCAGCAGGGCGAACATCGACGTGCTGGGCGTCATCGGCTCGTGGGCGTGCACCACCTCGGGACGGAACCGGCGCACCTCCTCCGCCACTCGACGGGCCGAGCGAGGCCAGGGGCAGATCGGCGCGACCGACCGGTTGTACCGGAGGGGCACCGGGCGCCCGACCGCGCGCATCCACGGCTCGGGCGGGGGAACCGCACCCGGCGCGAGCGCCAGCACCTCATGGCCTCGAGCCCGCAGCCGCTCCCCGAGCTCCCGGACGTGGACCTGCACCCCGCCCGGGGACTCCCACGCGTAGGGGCATGCGAGCAGGATCCGCATCGGATCAGCGCTCCCAGGCCGGCTGGAACATGTGCCAGTCGACGGGACAGGCGGCGATCGCGCGCTCGAACTCCCGCGCCATCAGCCTGGTGAGCGTCGCCACGTCCTCGCGGGTGTTTCCGGTCCGCGGGGCGCTGAGCGGCTCCCCGATCTCGATTCGCCAACCCGCCGGCCTCGTGTAGACGGGGCAGACCATCAACGGCGCTCCCGTCGAGAGCGACAGCAGCGCCGGCCCGGCCGGCAGGCGCCGGGGTGACCCGAACATCTCGACCGGCACCCCGCGCCCGGAAAGGTCCCGGTCGGCGACGAGCGCCACGATCCAGTTCTCCGACAGGAGCCTGGCGAGCTGCTGGCCGACGTGCCCGTCTCCGGCGAGCGGGATGATCCGCATCCCGAGCGCCTCCCGGTGGCGAAGGAACAGCTCGGCCAGGCGCCGGGGTCGCAGCTCCTCGGCGACCGAAACGATGCGGTATCCATTCACCGCGAGCCAGGCTCCGGCGAGGTCCCAGTTGCCCATGTGCGGGAGCGCCGTGATGCAGCCGCGCCCTCGCTCCAGCGCCCGGTCGATCCGCTCGATGCCGACGATCTCGGTTCGCGCCTTGATCTCCTCCGGAGGAAGCGTTCGAAGCCGGAACGTGTCGAACCAGTAGCGGGCGTACAGCTCGAACGCCTCCCGGGCCGCCGAACGCGCGAGCGGCGAGCCCGGCTCCTCGCCGAGCACCATGGCCTGGTTGCGCTCGACCGTCAGCCGGACACCGTCGAGCGCCCGGAACGCGAGCCGCCCGCCCGCCAGGGCGAGCGCCCGTCCGGCGGTCTCGGGGACCGACATCGCGACCCGCTCGAGCCCGCGGTACAGCCAGTACGCGAGGCGCTCCCTGGGCGTCTCCTCGGTCATGGCTCCGTCGCCAGGCGCTCCTCCTTCGGCACCTGGCTGGATCGCACCGCGGCCACGACGGTCATGAACACGGCCAGCGTCCAGATCGCCCAGTCGGACGCACCCAGGAGGAGCGCCAGACCCACGAGCGCGCAGCGGACCGCACGCGCGCCGACTCCCTCCTCCACGTCGTAGCCGAGCGAGGCCCCCCGGGCCCGCACGTACGAGGCGAGGAAGCTCGCGCCGAGCGCGACGAGGGCCGCGGTGGCCACGGAGCGGTTGTCGGTGCGGGCCACCCATGCGACCGCTCCGAGCACGCACCCGTCGAACGTGCGGTCGGCGAACGCATCCAGCAGCCGATCCAGGCCACCTCGACGCCCGACCAGCGCCCCCGACGTCGTGAGCAGGACTCCGGCGACCAGCGCGAGCGACCCCGCGAGCACCGGCCTGCGGGCGAACACGGCCCAGGTCGCGATCCCGGTCGCGACGGCCGCCCCCGCCACGACCGCGCCCACCCGTCCCCGCGCGCCGTTTCGCGAGCCCCAGAACACCGGCGCGAGCCTATCACCCGCCCCGGGGGCCTCCGCCGCCCCGGCGGGGGTCGCGTGCCGCCGCGCTAGAATCGCCCAGTTCCCGCGTCGTGTGATCACACGTTCGGCTCGAAAGGAACCCATGAAGACCTACGAGGCTCCCGACATCCGCAACGTCTTGCTGGTCGGACACGGTGGAGCGGGCAAGACGAGCCTCCTGGAGGCGATGCTGTTCACCTCCGGTGCCCTCACGCGCATGGGCCGGGTGGAGGACGGCAACACGGTCTCGGACTTCGAGCCCGAGGAGGTGAAGAAGGGGATCAGCGTCTCGCTGGCGATGGCGCCGGTCGAGTGGAACGGCACCAAGGTCAACGTCCTGGATGCCCCCGGCTACGCCGACTTCGTGGGCGACGTGCGCTCCGCGATCCGGGCGGTCGACGCCGTGCTCCTGGTCGTCTCGGCCGTCGACGGCGTCGAGGTGCAGACCGAGGTCGCCTGGGAGCTGGCCGCGACCGCCGGCCTCCCCCGGGCCATCCTGATCAACAAGCTCGATCGGGAGCGCGCCTCGTTCCAGCGGACGCTGGACCAGCTCATCGAGTCCTTCGGGACGCAAGTCGCCCCGCTCCAGCTCCCGATCGGCGAGGAGCACGAGTTCGAGGGCGTGGCCGACCTGCTCACCCGGCGCGCCTACCGGTACGGCTCGGGCCCCAAGGCCGAGGAGGGTCCGTGGCCCGACGACGTCTCCGGCAAGGCCGATCCCTACCGGGAGAAGCTGATGGAAGCGGTGGCGGAGTCCGACGACGCGCTGATCGAGAAGTACCTCGAGCAGGGCGAGCTGTCCGAGGAGGAGATCGTCCGCGGCGTGAAGCGGGGGTTCGCCGAGGCGCGCATCGCGCCGGTGCTCGCGGCGGCGGCCACCCGGCCCGTGGGCGTCGACCGGCTGCTTCAATTCATCGTCGACGAGTTCCCCTCGCCGGCCGACCGGGGCCCGGTGACCGTCCTGACGAAGTCGGGAGAGGAGAAGCCCCGCGCATGCGACCGCGCGCAGGCGCTGACGGCGCTCGTGTTCAAGACGATCTCCGACCCTTACGTCGGCCACATCACGATGTTCCGCGTGTTCTCGGGCAAGGTGCGACCGGACTCGGCGGTGTTCAACGCCTCGAAGGGAACCGAGGAGCGGATCGGCCAGCTCTTCGCCCTCCGCGGCAAGGAGCACGACACGGTCGCCGAGGTCGGGGCCGGGGACATCGGCGCCGTCGCCAAGCTGAGCCACACGACCACCGGCGACACGTTCTCGACCAAGGACGACCCCGTCCAGCTCCCGCCGGTCGAGATGCCCCAGCCGCTGCTCGCGTTCGCGATCTCGCCCAAGACCAAAGGGGACGAGGACAAGCTCTCCACGGCGCTCGCGCGGCTCCAGGAGGAGGATCCCACGCTCCGCGTCGAGCGCTCGGAGGAGACCCACGAGACCGTGATGTACGGCATGGGCGAGGCGCACCTCGACGTGATGATCGAGCGCATGAAGCGCAAGTTCGGCGTCGAGGTGACGACCGCGCCGGCCAGGATCGCCTACCGCGAGACGATCAAGGGGCCGGGAAAGGGACTCGGACGGCACGTCAAGCAGACCGGCGGTCACGGCCAGTACGGCGTCTGCAGCATCGAGATCGAGCCGCTCCCCCGCGGCGCCGGATTCGAGTTCGTCGACCAGATCTTCGGAGGCGCCATCCCCGGCCAGTTCATCCCGTCGGTCGAGAAGGGCGTGGTCAAGGCCATGCAGGAGGGGGTGCTGTCCGGCAACCCGATGGTCGACGTCCGGGTCACGCTCGTGGACGGCAAGTACCACACCGTCGACTCCTCGGACATGGCCTTCCAGATCGCCGGCTCCCTCGCGTTGAAGGAGGCCGCTCAGCAGGCCGGGGTCGTGCTCCTCGAGCCGATCGTCGAGCTCGAGGTGGTCGTGCCGGAGGCCTACACCGGCGACATCATGGGCGACCTCAACTCCAAGCGCGCCAAGATCGGAGGGATGGAGTCCGCCGGGGCCGGGAAGCAGCGGATCAAGGCCCTCGTGCCGCAGGCGGAGGTCGCCCGGTACGCGATCGACCTGCGGTCGATGACCGGGGGGCGGGGGGCGTTCACGATGCGGTTCTCCCACTACGAGGAGGTCCCGGCGCACCTCGCCGAGAAGATCATCGCCGAGGCCCAGAAGGCCAGGGAAGAGGCGCAGAAGAGGTAGCGCTTCAGATCGTGAGCGCCGCGGCGACCATGGCCAGCCAGCCGAGCAGGAAGCACAGGCCGCCGAGCGGCGTCACGGCGCCCCACCTCGACGCGCCGGTGATCGCCAGCGCGTACAGGCTGCCCGAGAACAGCGCGATCCCGGCCACGAACAGCCAGCCCGCGATCGCCCCAAACACATTGGCGTTCCGGCCGAGCACGAGCGGCGTGGAGGCGAACGACGCGCCGCGAACCAGCGGACCGGCCGAACGCACGAACGCGACCGCGAACAGCGCGAGCGCGTGCCAGAGCTGGTAGCGCACCCCGGTCTCGAACGTGGCGATCCGCTCCGGCGGCAGCTTCGAGCGAAGCGCGTGGGACCCGAACGCGCCCAGCGCGACCCCGATGAACGCGAGCGTGGCGGCCAGGATCAGAAACGCGCGATCCACTAGTCCACCTCAGACTACATCAACGGCGTCGGTGCCGACGAACGGTCATCGCGCGAAGCGCGGCGCGAGCCGCGCGTACGTCTCCTCCAGCAGCTCGGGCAGCACCCTGGTCTCGCCCACGACGGGCATGAAGTTGGTGTCGCCGCCCCAGCGCGGGACGACGTGCCAGTGCAGGTGGTCGGGGATGCCGGCGCCGGCGACGCGCCCGAGGTTCATCCCCACGTTGAACCCCTGCGGCTCCATCTCCTCGCGCAGCGCGCGGACCGAGGCCTGAAGCAGCCGGTCGATGTCGAGCAGCTCGTCGTCCGAGAGCTCCTCCAGCTCGCCCGTGTGCCGGAAGGGCGCCACCATCAGGTGCCCGGGGTTGTACGGGTAGGTGTTCAGCATCGCGAACGCGTGCGGTCGCCGAGCGAGGATCCTGGCGGCCGTGTCGTCGCCCCGGGTCGGCAGGTCGCAGAAGATGCAGCCCTCCTCCTCGTCCCTGGCGGCGCGGATGTACTCCATGCGCCAGGGCGACCAGATGCGCTCCATCACCAGCGGGTCTGCTCGAGCGACCGGCTCGACGCCTCGGCGACGAGCGCCTCGATGAACCGCTCGACCGGGACACCCTTGGTCTCCGCGCCCGAGCGGTCGCGGACGGTCAGTGCCCCGGACTCCACCTCGCGGTCCCCGATCACAAGCGTGTAGGGGGCCCTCATGAGCTGGGCGGCCCGCACCTTCTTGCCGACGGTCTCTCCGGAGTCGTCGACGTACACCCGGAGCCCGGCCGCTCGGAACCGCTCGGCGAGGCCCCGCGCGTGCTCGAGGTGGCGATCGGCGACCGGCGCGAGCCACACCTGCTCGGGGGCGAGCCACAAGGGGAACGCGCCCCCGTAGTGCTCGATCAGCACCGCCGAGAACCGCTCGAGGGTTCCCAGGATCGCCCGGTGGATCATGACGGGCCGGTGCCGCCGATTGTCCTCGCCCACGTACTCCATCTGGAACCGCTCCGGGAGCGCGAAGTCGACCTGGACGGTCGTGAGCTGCCACAGGCGACCGATCGCGTCGCGGAAGTGGAAGTCGACCTTCGGTCCGTAGAAGGCCCCTTCTCCCTCCGCGTCGGTGTAGGCGAGTCCGCTGGCGTCGAGCGCGCTTCGGAGCGCCTGGGTCGCCCGCGCCGCCATCTCCTCGTCCACGATCGACTGCCCCGGCAGCGTCGACAGGTTGATCACGGGGTCGGCGAACCCGAAGGTGCCGAGGATCTCCAGCGTCAGGTCGAACACGCTTCGGATCTCGTCCACGAGCTGCTCCGGGGTGCAGACGATGTGCGAGTCGTCCTGGGTCCCCCCTCGGATCCGCAGGAGCCCGTGGAGGGTGCCGATCCGCTCGTGCCGGTAGATCGTCCCAAGCTCGGCGAGCCGCATCGGCAGGTCCCGGTAGGAGCGGGTCCTCGACTTGTAGACGAGCACGTGGAACGGGCAGTTCATCGGCTTGACGTAATAGTCGCCCGACTCCGAGCGCATCGGCGGATACATGTTGTCCGCGTACTTGGCCAGGTGCCCCGAGGTCTCCCACAGGACCGAACGCGCGATGTGGGGCGTCACGACGAGGTCGTAGCCGCGGGCGAGGTGGAGCTCGCGCACGTAGTCCTCGAGCTGCTTGCGAAACACGCCCCCGCGCGGATGCCACACCCACAGGCCGGGGCCGAGCTCCTCCGGGCTGGAGAACAGATCGAGCTGCTGGCCGAGCCGGCGATGGTCACGCCTCTCGGCCTCCTCGAGCCGGGTGAGGTAGCTCTCGAGGTCGGCTCGGGACGCCCACGCGGTGCCGTAGATGCGCTGGAGCATCGGCCTGCGCTCGTCGCCCCGCCAGTACGCGCCGGCGACCTTCAGCAGCTTGAACGCCTCTCCCACGCGACCGGTCGAGGGCACGTGCGGGCCGAGGCACAGGTCGCTCCACGCTCCGTTGCGGTAGACCGAGACCCGCTCACCGAGCGCCCCCTCGGTCTCGTCGAGGCTCTCGATGATCTCGCGCTTGTAGGGCTGGTCGGCGAAGCGCTCGAGCGCCTCGGCGCGCGACAGCTCCTCGCGGACGAACGGCTGGTTCGCGGCCACGATCTCGGCCATGCGAGCCTCGATCCTGGGGAGGTCCTCAGGCGTCAGGGCCTCCGGCAGGTCGAAGTCGTAGTAGAAGCCGTCCTCGACCGGAGGTCCGATCGCGTACCTCGCGAGCGGGAACAGGTCGCACACCGCCTGGGCCATGACGCGCGCGGCCGAGTGCCGCAGGACGTGGAGCCCGTCGGACTCGGAGAGCTCGACGGGCTCGGCCTTCCCGTCACCGGACGGGACGAACGACAGGTCGACGAGCTCGCCGTCGAACCGCGCGGCGACCGCTTCCGGCGGCAGGATCGACCCGATCGGCTCCCCCTCGGGAAGCTCGACGTGGCGATCGCCGGGGAGCTCGATCCTGGGCATGGGTCGCCATGATATCGGCCCTACACGCGCACCCGCTCCACCGTGAGGCTCCAGTCGTCGAGCCCGAACGCCCCGCCGACCAGCGTCACCTTCGCCTGCACCTTGACGGTGTAGGTGCCGGGCCCGAGCGGACCGCGGGAGCGATCCATCGAGTGGCTCTCCCACGAGTACGGGCCGTCGGCGCCGCCGTTGGAGCTGTCGAACGCGAAGTCGGAACCGGACGCGGGCTCGGCCTCCTGGCCGCCGATGAGGATCCGGACCGAGCACACCTCGGGCGTGCCCGCAGGACCCAGGCAGAGCGACTCGGCCGAGAACCGGGCGAGGATCAGCGCGCGGGTTCCCTCCGGCACCTTGACGGTCGTCGACGCCTCCGGGAGGTCCTCGAACGTGGTCGAGCCCACGCTCGTGGCGGCCGTCTCTCGCACCACGCGGACGCCGGTCACGGATGATCCGCTCACGGTGGTGGCGCTCCCGGCGACCGCCGACTGCACCAACGAGGCGACGCCCAGGAGGGCGGCGAGCGGAATCAGAGTACGGACGAGGGATCTCGACACGGCCGCTCCTTTCCCCAGCAGGACTGTCCGAACGTCGGGGCGGCGGCCCGCCTGGTGGGCGCGGCAGGTTTTGAACCTGCGACCTCTTGCGTGTGAAGCAAGCGCTCTCCCACTGAGCTACGCGCCCTGACGAGCGAAGATATCACTCCGTTCCGAGGCCCCGCAGACCTCGACATAGGAGACGGCGGCGCGTGCCCGCGTCGCGCCGCCGTCCGTCGCCGAGCCTCGCAGCCCGGACGACCGACCTCCAGTCTGGCACCCGCAGACGCCCGGCGCAAGACCTATTCCTGCCACCCAGCACACCCTCCGCGGCAAGGTCCGGGACCTGCGCTCGAGCGGCCGCCCCCTACAGGACCACGCTCCGGCCGCCCGGCCGAGCCGACGCTCCCGGGGGCGACGGTCGCTGGCCAACTCACGGGGCGCGGCCGCCATCGGCCCGCCCTGGAGCGACCGACCGAAGTCCCCGGTGCCGCGGCGATCGACCCCCGCCGTCGAGCGGAATCGGGCGCGCGAGCGGCTTTCCCAGCCTCGCCGTCGCCGTGCTCACGACGAAGACCAGGATCGCGGCCGCTCCGAGGAGCCCTCCCCAGCGGACGGCCTCCTCGGCGCCGACCAGGTCCCCGAGGATCCGCACGACGAGGGACGCATGCAGCAGCGCGAGGTGCGCATAGAACCTCGGGCGATATTCCACGGAGCCTCCGAGCACGGCCGGAAGGATGACGGGAGCGTGGGCGAACACCATCGACATCACGAACCCCACGAACACCGCGTGGAGCATGGCGTCGTGGCCCGGGCCGGCGATCACGCCCCCGAACCAGGCCCACGCCGCGCCGCCCGCAGCGAGCCAGAGGTATCCGGACAGGAGACACGCGGCCATGAAACGCGGCAGCGGCGGTCCGTGGATCGTCCGGCGTGCCGCGTCGTGGCGGACCAGCCACGCCGCGAGCGCGACGAGGCCGAGCCCCGCGACGCGCACTCCCCACCCGAACCACGCCACCGAGAGCACGAGCCCGCCCACGTGAACCGCGATCCCGGCGACGAACGATCCACGCGCCCTCGGCGACAGGCCGACGAGTCGGGAGAGCTCGAGCCGCTCGCCCACGATGGTCGCGACGAGCATGCCCGCCCACCAGGGGGCCACTCGGTACAGGGGGAAGCCGCCGAACCAGAGCGCGATCGAGACAACCCACAGCAGCGACCCGATGCCGAGCACAGCGTTGTGCAGAGCCGGTTGCAGCCGGTAGACGACGGCGAAGATCGCCACGAGCACCAGCGCCCCCGAAAGGAACAGGAGTTGCGCGGATCTCGGCGACGGCGACGCCAGCAGGGCGATAGCTCCCAAGCCGGTGGCGATCGGAGCCCCGAACGCCCACGGCCGACCGAGCGCGGTCGCCCGCTCCGCGGCGATCATCGTGCCCAGGAAGCCGAGGACGGCCAGCGCTCCGTGCCAGAGCGCCTCGCGGGCGCTCCACGCATCCGCGGCCCAGCCCAGGCGGGCGAGCGCTCCCCAAAGCGCCGCCAGCCCCGCGATCGCGGACAGCGCGACCGCTGTCCGGCGCGCGAAGGCGAACGGCGGGTGCGCGCCGGTCAAGGCCCGGTGCCCTCCGACAGGACCGCTCGGCAGCGACCGGGCTCGACGAACGGTTCGAGACGCTCGGCCCTCAGCCCCGATCCCCACTCCGACAGCGCGCCCCTCATCAGGCCGAGGTGCACGGCGCACACGACCTCGGGGTTGGACTCGGCGGCCTCCCGGAAGGGACACCTGCCCAGCCAGATCGTGGTCGTCTCGCCACCGGCCTCGACCTCCGGCGCGAACCCGAGGTCCTCAAGCATCGCGGCCAGCTGCCGGAGGTCGGCCTCTGGGCCGCGGGGAAGGCCGCGCTCTCGAGCGACGGCCCGGCCCCACTCCATCCCGGCGTCGCCCGCAACCTCGGCGGGACCCGGAACCCGCCCGGCGATCGACGAGGCGAGAATTCGCGACAGCAGCAGGTACCGGCGGGCCGACTCGGGCTCGTCCCCCGCGACGCCCACGTAGGCCACCCTCGGGCGTCCCGGCCGGGCCGCGCCCGTCAACGTGGTGTATGAGACCACCGCTCCATCGCTCGGCTTGAACGATCAGCCGGCCGCCACCAGCTCCGCCGTCACCTCCTCTCCGACCTTCTCG
>JAJPHY010000042.1 GCA_021325015.1 Actinomycetota bacterium
ATCAGGATCGGGATCGTCTGGCACGAGGCGTCGGCGCAGAGCTGCTGCGAGATCACGAAGTTGTCGATCGCGGCGGCGAACACGATCGCCACGCTCGCGAGGATCGCGGGCGTGAGCAGCGGCAACAGGACCCGGCGGAGCGCCTCGACCGGCGAGGCGCCGAGGTCCATCGCGGCCTCCTCGTACTCCTTGCCGATCGAGAGCAGGCGCGCCCGCACGACGATCACCGGGTAGGCCATCTCGTACATCGACAGCCCCAGCACCTGCGCCGTGAACCCCGTTCCGATCCTGCCCACGAGCTGCGTGAAGAACAGGAACAGGGCGACGCCGATCGCGATCTCGGGCGTGATGAACGAGAACAGCATGAGGAAGTTCTGGGTGCCCGAGCCCCGCCCGCGCCAGCGGTCGAGGGCGAGCGCGAACGCGACTCCGAGCGGGACCGCGATCAGCACCGTGAGGGTCGAGAGCTTCAGGCTCTGCAGGAGCGCGGAGCGGAGCGCGGGGTCGTTCCAGACCGAGCTCACGTCGCCGCCGTACCACCGCGTGGAGAACCCCTGCCACGACACGAGCGAGCGCGTCGCGTTGAACGAGAACAGCACGGCGATCGCGACCGGCAGCAGCGTCCAGAGGACGTAGGCGATCGCGACGACCCACAGGAAGCGGGCCCTGGCCCAGGGGTTCGCGAGCCACGAGCGCGCGCTCACGCGCCGAACCCTCCGGCGGCCGCACGCGAGGTCGAGCGCAGGTAGAGCAGCATCGGCACGATGAGCAGGGCGAGCAGGATCAGCACGAGCGAGGCGCCGGTCTGTACGAGCGAGCTCTGCATCGAGCCGACGATCAGGTTGCCGATCATCGCCGTCCCGCGCGTGCCGGCGAGCAGCGTCGTCGTGAAGTAGTCGCCGAACATCGGGAGCGCGACGATGACCACCCCGGCGAGGATCGCCTGTCGCGACAGCGGCAGCGTGACGCGCAGGAACGTCGAGAGCTGGCCGGCCCCGAGGTCCCGGCTCGCCTCCAGCGTCGAGACGTCGATGCGATCGAGCGAGCCGAACAGCGGCAGGATCATGTACGGGACGTAGCCGTAGGTGAGGCCGAGGATGACCGTGATGGGCTTGCCGTTCAGCCACAGAATGGGGTCGTGGACGAGCCCGAGGCCCTGCAGCACGCGGTTCACGTAGCCGTTGGGCTGCAGGAGGTTGATCCAGGCGAGTATCCGCATCATGTAGCTGATCCAAAACGGCGCGACGAACGCGACCAGGAACGGGGTGCGGAAGCGCCCGGCGTGCCGGGCGATGAAGTACGCGACCGGGTAGCCGATCGCGAGGCAGAGCGCGGTCGCGGTGCCCACGAACAGCGCCGTGTGGACGAACGCCGCCCGGTAGACGGAGCCGCCGGCGACGATCTGCGAGAGCACGTCGCGGAACGGCCCGAACGCCCACCGCACCGGGTTGTAGACCGGGACGGGCGTGAGGAAGATCGGGTCGAGGCGTCCGAACGCGATCGACAGGATCACGTAGAACGGCACGACGAACAGCAGGATCAGCCAGATCGTGGCCGGCGCCGCGAACGAGGGCCAGAACCACCGGGGGAACCACGACCCCCTGGTCCCCGAGCCCGAGCCCTCAGGCACCGCGTCTCACCTGCCGGCGAGCCGCAGGGCGCACGGCCTCACGTCCGGCCCGCGCTCACGCCCCGCCGGTGACCTCCTGGTAGATCTGCTCGTAGAGCTGGTTGACGGCGGGGGCGAGCTCGAGCTCCTGCGTGCCCAGGCCGAAGTCCGACTCCTCGATCAGGATGTTGGCCAGGCTCTCCGGCACCAGGCCCTGCTTCAGGATGGTCTTCGGGGTGAGCGAGGTGATCGGCGGCTGGTATCCCTCGTAGCCGTAGTTGGTCGCGGCGTTCGTGGGATCGAGCAGGAAGTCGATCATCTTGTGTGCGAGCACGGGGTGCGCCGCCCCTCGCGGGATCGCGAAGACGTCGTTGCTGATGAGCCCCGGCGCCGGCTGGAGGTCCTTCGGCGGCCACACGTAGCTGAACGCGGTGATCGGAAGCCCCTTCGGCAGGTAGTACTGGTAGTACGAGACCTGCCCCGACCAGGCCTGGTGGATGTCCCACTGGCCGAGCTCGTTGTAGTCGGTGTGGTCGAACTTCCAGTTCATCGAGCGGACGCCGTCGAGCAGGCTCTGCTTCGCGTCGTTCAGGATCGTGCGGTTGGAGGTGTTCACGTCGGCGCCCATGCGAAGGAGCGCGGCGGCGAGCACGTCCCGGGCTCCGTTCAGCAGGTGCACCTGCCCCGCGTAGGTCGTGAGCCAGAACGCGTTGTACGGGTTCGTCATCGCGTCGATGTGCTCGGTCACGACGTCGTTTCGGTACGCGATGCCGGTCGTGTAGACGGTGTAGGGGACCGTGAACCGCGCGCCGACGTCGTAGAAGGGGCTCTGGAACACGCGCCACACGTTGGCCAGGTTCGGGATGTAGCTGTGGTTGAGCGGCTGGATCAGCTTGCCGAACGCGAGCTTGCCGACGTTCTCCAGGGTCACCGAGACGATCAGGTCGAAGTCGGACCCGCTCGACTGCATCTTCGCGACCATCTCCTCGGGCGTGTCGAACACCGTCCACTCGACCGAGGCGCCGTACTGCTCCTTGAACGCGTTCAGGACCTTCTTGTAGATGTAGTCGCTGTACCCGAAGATCTTGAGCGGCCCGGCCTCGGGCGGGAGCCCGTCGGCGATCGGCGGGTTGTCCTGGACCGGCAGCGTCACCGGATGATCGGGCCTCGCGAGCTGGAGCCCCCCAGACGTCGAGCCGCCCGAGCTCGAGGCCTTCCCGCACGCCGCCAGGACCGCGGCCAGGCTGGGGAGGGCGAGACCCGCGGCCCCGGCGCGGCGGAGGAACTCCCGCCTGCTGAGCGGTGACCTGCGATCCTTCGGGTGCTGCAGCATGCTCGCCTCCTCGCCACGCCGATGCAGGCAAGCTAACCCCAACCGACCGCCTTCGCGACACACACGGGACTGACCGAAGGTCACTCGGGACATCGTGCGGAGGTCGAGTCACGACCCCCGCCGGCCGATCTGCTCCGCCCGCGCCACCACGTTCTCCGCCATGCGGATCGACGCGGCGTCGATCAGGCGGCCGTCGAGCGCGACGGCGCCGCGTCCCTCGGCCGCCGCCTCGCGCATGGCCTCGATGATGCGTCGGGCGCGCTCGACCTCGGCCTCGGTCGGCGTGAAGACCTCGTTCAGCGGCTCGATCTGCGAGGGGTGGATCGCCCACTTCCCCTCGCAGCCCAGGGCCGCCGCGCGCCGGGCCGACGCGAGGAGCCCCTCGCGGTCGCCGAGGTCGGCGTACGGTCCGTCGATCGCCCGGAGGCCGAACGCGCGGGCGGCGGCCACCATTCGCGACAGCGCGTAGTGCCACTGGTCGCCCCAGTGCCGTTCGCGCTCGCCCGCGTCGTTCGGGTCGGTCAGCACGGCGTAGTCGGGGTTCGGCCCGCCGATGCTGGTCGTGCGCGCCCGGACCGAGGCCGCGTAGTCGCCGGGCCCGAAGACGAGCGCCTCGAGCCGGTCCGGGCTCGCCTGGGCGATCTCCTCCACGTTCACGATCCCGAGGGCGGTCTCGATCAGGACGTGGAGGTTGACCGGGCGGCGCCCGTGGGCGCGCTCGACCTGGCCGCAGAGCGTGGCCACGAACTCCACGTCGCTGGCGCGACCGACCTTCGGGACGAGGATCGAGTCGACGATGTCGCCGGCGCGCTCGATGACCTCGACGACGTCCCGGTAGCACCACTCGGTGTCGAGCCCGTTGATCCGCACCGCTACCGAGCACCGGGACCAGTCCAGCCGCCGCAGCGCCTCGATCGCCTGCTCCCGGGCTCGATCCTTGTCGTCGGGCGCCACCGCGTCCTCGAGGTCGAGGAACACCACGTCGGCGCCGAGTCCCGGAGCCTTCTCCATCGCGCGGAGGTTGGTGGCCGGGACGGCGAGCTCCGTGCGGTGCAGTCGGTCTCGAACGGCCATCGCGGTCGGCCGCGATCCCGCCGCTTCAGTCCTCGGCGATCCGGACGCGTTCGAGGACCACGTCGCCGGCCGGTCGGTCCTGCGGGTCCGTCGGCACCCGCGAGATCGCCTCGACCACCTCGTAGCCCGACGTGACCTCGCCGAAGATCGTGTGCTTCCCGGTGAGCCAGGGCGTCGGCGCCACCGTGACGAAGAACTGCGAGCCGTTGGTGTTCGGCCCGCCGTTCGCCATCGCGAGGAGACCGGGGCGGTCGAACGCGGGGCCGTCCGGCGGGCACTCGTCCTCGAACCGGTAGCCGGGGCCGCCGGTCCCGGTTCCCGTGGGGTCGCCGCCCTGGATCATGAACCGCTCGATCACGCGGTGAAAGACCGTCCCGTCGTACAGCGGTTCCCGGCGGGCACGACCGTCGCGCGGGTCGGTCCACTCGCGCCCCCCGGTCGCGAGGGCGACGAAGTTCTCGACGGTCTTCGGGGCGTGGTCCGGCATGAGCCGCACCGTGAACGAGCCCATCGAGGTCTGGAACGTCGCCGTGGTCATGAGTCCACCCACCTCCGGTCGCCGGACGCCGTGAGAACGAACGCCCAGTCTACGACCCGTGGAGCAGACCCCTGGCCGCGTCAGCCCTCGACGCCGAGAGCGGCGAGCGCGTTCGGGACGGTGTCCTCCGGGGCCACGTTGTACCAGGCCTCCTCGATGCGGCCCTCCTCGTCCACCAGGAACGAGGAGCGGATGATGCCCATGACCTTCTCGCCGGTGGAGCGCACGCGCTCGCCCCACACGCCCCAGGCCTCGGCGACCGCGTGGTCCTCGTCGGACAGCAGCGCGAACCCCAGCGAGTACTTGCGATCGAAGGCGGCCTGGTCTCCCGGCGGGTCGGGGCTGACGCCGAGCACCTCCACGCCGAGATGGTTCAGCCGGTCCCTGGCGTGGCTGACCGCGATGGACTGGGTGGTGCAGCCCGGCGTGTCGGCCTTCGGGTAGAAGTAGATCAGGACCTTGCGTCCGCGCAGGTCCGACAGGCGGACCTTGCCGCCGGCCTGTCCGGGAAGGGTGAAGTCGGGCGCCGGATCGCCCCGTCGAAGCTCGGACATGCCCTCAGGGTACCGCGGGGTGGCGCGGACGTGGAGTTCCGGGGGAACGCGGCTGGGGGAGGCGCCATGGGATACGGACGAACCGTCCCGATCGACGACCCGGTCGCCGAGGCCGTCGCCAGGGTCAAGGAGGCCCTCAAGGCGCAGGGGTTCGGCAGGTTCACCGGGTTCCCGGCCGAAGTGCTACCTTCATGTACATGAAGAGCACCGTTGGCATCGCGGAGCTGCGTCGCAACCTCAGTCGGTACCTTCAGCGGGTGGAGCGCGGTGAGCGGCTCACGATCACGGACCGGAACCGGCCCGTCGCCGAGCTCGGCCCCCCGATGAGCGACGGAACGGCGCTCGACCGGTTGATCGCGGAGGGCCGCGTGTCGAGGCCCACCCGTCGTGGCCTGCCGGAGGCGCTCCGCCTCGAGGGCGATCCGTACGCGCTCAGTCGCGCGCTCGACGAGGTTCGCGGCGAACGCTGACCGTGGCGCTGTTCTACGTGGATGCGTCGGCGCTGGTGAAGCTCGTTCGGGACGAGCCGGAGAGCTCCGCACTCCGCGCCTTCCTCACCGATGCCGACCTCGTCTCGTGCGAGCTGGTCCTGGCCGAGGTCCCCCGCGCGATCAGGCGGGCGGCCGCGCGCGATCCGCGCCTCCCTCTGGACCTCCTCGTCGACCGGACCGCCGACCTGCTGGACGCGGTGGCCCTGATGCCGCTGGATCGGTGGTTGCTGGCGGCGGCGGGAGCGCTCGATGAGCCGGCGCTGCGCGCGCTCGACGCGATCCACCTCACCGCGGCGGTCCACGCCTCCCCGATCGACGCCTTCGTGACCTACGACGAACGTCAGGCGGCGGTTGCACGGCTGGCCGGCCTGCGGACCGCAGCGCCCGCCTAAGGTCAGCGGCGCTCGAGGAGCTGGTCGGCGAGCGCCGCCGGGTCGGTCACGGGGAGCTTGCAGGCGAAGCGCTCGCAGACGTAGGCCGTCGGCAGGCCGTCGACGGCGACCCGATCCCGAAGCAGCGGCACGGCATCCCTCGAGGCTCGGTCGTCGGGGGCCGCCACGGCCAGCACGTGGTTCGGCACGAACCGCTTCACGGTCACCTCGTCGACGAGCGCTCGGGTTGCGCGCGTCGAGGGGTCCCCGACGACCGCGACCTCGCGCGCGCCGGACAGGTACAGGTCCAGGGCCGACAGGGCCTGCCCGAACCCGGTCGGCGCCGAGGTCATGCCCTCTCGCACCAGCCGCAGCGCGGAGGCGGCTGCCCGCTCGTCCTCCGCGTCTCCGGTCAGGTGGGCGATCCGCAGCAGCACGTCGGCGGCCGCGGAGTTCCCGCCGGGCGTGGCGGTGTCGAACAGCTCCTTCGGCCGGATGACCAGCGCCTCGGCGTCCGAGCCCGTCTGGAAGAACCCGCCCCGCTCATCGTCCAGGAACAGCCGGCGGAGCTCGGCGGCAAGGGCGCGGGCCTCCTCGAACCACCGGAGCTCGAACGTGGTCTCGTACAGCGTGAGGCAGGCCTCGGCCATCAGCGCGTGATCGTCGGCGTACCCGGGCCCTCCGGCGCGCCCGTCCCGCCACGAACGGCGCAAACGCCCCCGGCCGTCGCGGAGGTGGGTGAGGACGAACTCGGCCGCGCGGACCGCGGCCTCGACGTAGGCCCCGTTCCCAAACGCCCGCCCCGCCTCGGCCAGAGCCGAGATCGCCAGGCCGTTCCACGCGGCCAGGACCTTGTCGTCGGTCGCCGGGCGGGGGCGCCGTTCGCGAGCCTCGAACAGCCGCGCCCGCGCGAGCTCCAGGTCGCGCTCGAGCCCGAGCGGGTCCAGGTCGAGCTCGTCGGCCACGGCCTGCGTCGGGTACGGACGCCACAGGACGTTCGTGCCCTCCCAGTTCCCCTCGCGCACGGCGCCGAACGCGGTCGCGACGGCCTCGCCGACGAGCCCGACCAGCTCGTCCCAGGACCACACGAAGAAGCGTCCCTCGACGCCCTCGCTGGCGGCGTCCTGCGAGGAGAAGAAGGCGCCCTGGGGGTGGCGCATCTCGCGCAGCAGATAGGTGCAGGTTTCGTCGGCGACCCGGCGGTAGCGCTCGACGCCGGTGACCTGCCACGCGCGCGTGTACAGGCGCGCGAGCTGGGCGTTGTCGTAGAGCATCTTCTCGAAGTGGGGGACGTGCCACCACGCATCGGTCGAATAGCGATGGAAGCCGCCGCCCACCTGGTCGTAGATCCCCCCCGCGGCCATGCGGTCCAGCGTGATCGTCAGCATGTCCAGGGCGTCGGGCATCCCGCGCAGGTGGCACCGGATCAGGAACTCGAGCGTCATCGGCTGTGGGAACTTGGGCGCGCCGCCGAACCCGCCCCACCGCAGGTCGAACGAGGCCCGGAGCCCGCCGAACGCCTCCGAGAGGATCTCCGGCGAGAGCCGGGAGTCCGCCGAGCCGAGCTCGGTCGCCTTCTCCACCACCCGGACGATGGTGCGGCTCATGGTCTCGACCTCGTCCCGCCGGTTCCGCCACGTGTCGGCGATCGCGCGAAGGACCGTGCGGAACGCCGGGAGGCCGTGGCGGTCCTCGTTCGGGAAGTACGTGCCTGCGTAGAACGGCCTCCCCTCGGGCGTCAGGAACACGGTGAGCGGCCACCCCCCCGAGCCCCGCATCGCCTGCACCGCGTCCATGTAGATCGCGTCGAGGTCGGGGCGCTCCTCGCGATCCACCTTGATCGAGACGAAGCCCTCGTTCATGAGCGCCGCCGTCTCGGGGTCCTCGAAGGACTCGCGCTCCATCACGTGGCACCAGTGGCAGGCGGCGTAGCCGATCGAGAGCAGGATCGGCTTGTCCTCCCGCCGCGCCCGCTCGAGCGCTTCGGGGCCCCACGGGTACCAGTCGACCGGGTTGTCGGCGTGCTGCAGGAGGTACGGGCTCGTCTCGCCGGCGAGGCGGTTCATGAGGCCAGTCTGCCGGTATCGGGCGGAATCGACATCCCGGCTCACCCGCCTGGGGCATCCACGCCCTCGAGATCGGCTCGCGCCCCAAGCGTCGCAAGGGCCTCTCGGGCTCGTCCGAGCGGTTCAGCCGCGGCGTCCGCCCGACCGGTCGCGCGCAGACATCTGCCCTCGCCGGCCAGCGCGAGCGCGTGCTCGAGCGCGGAGCCGTAGGCGAGCCAGCGCGCGCCCGCCTCCGCGTACCGCGCCCCGGCGTCCTCGAGGTCGCCCCGGGCCTCCGCCAGGATCGCGCGAGCCGTGACCAGGTCGATCCGGTGGCGCACCGAGACCGCGAGCGGCTCATCGGGGACGAGCGCCGCTCCGCGGTCAAGGCGGCCCAGGGCCGCCAGAACCCGGAGCACGTCGGGCAGGTAGTGGAGCCGGTAGCTCGGTGTGGCCTCGGTCGCGCGGGCGAACTCCTCTACGAGCTCGAGCGCCTCGGGGCCGCGACCCAGCGCGGATTCGATCTGCGCCGCGACCGCGAACGCGGGCGCCGTCACCTCCGCATGCTGCACCGCTCTCGCGAGCGGGAGGAACCGCTCGCGTAGGGCCTGCGCGTCCCCCATCCGGCCGCGGCGCACGTGCACCATCGCCGGGTAGAGCATGGCGAACACGCCGACGCGCGCGCCCCCGACCCGCCGTTCGGACTCCTCGATCTCGGCCGCGGCGTCGAGCAGCCCGTCCCAGCGGCCGAGGTCGAAGAGCACCTCGAGCTGACCGGCCTTGGCCCACAGCATCATGCTCGCGAACCCGCGCACGCGACAGAACTCCTCGGCAGCCTCCAGCACCTGGAGAGCGATCGCGGGGCCGTCGCGCAGCCAGAGCTGGTACGCGAGGTTCGAGTAGGTGACCGCGGTCTCCTCGCCGACGCCGAGATCCAGGCCCAAGCGGAGGGCTCCCCACAGGTCGGCCAGCCCGCCGTCGTCGCCGAGCTCGCAGCGCGCCGCCCCGAGGTACTGCCGTGCGCGCACCACCTCCTGCTCGAGCCCGAGCCTCTCGGCCAGGCCGAGCGCCCGCTCGGCGAGGCGCCGACTCTCCTCCCAGCGCGCCGCGAGCAGCGCCGCCCCGGCCTCGCGGCTGTAGGCGCGCGCGAGCTCCGGACCGGGCGGCTCGCGCTCGAGGATCTCGACCGCCTGGCGAAGCAGCGCGCCGGAGCGTTCGGTGTCGCCCATCTGCGAGGCGGCGCGCGACCAGAGCGCGAGCGCCTCGCCGAGCCCGAGGGCGTCCTGGGCGGCCCGAAACCCGTCGATCGCCTCCGCATAGAGCGTGTCGGCCTCCCGGAAGCGCCCGGCGAGGGACACGGCTTCCGCCGTCCGGAGGAGCGCCCCCGGGCGCTCGGGATCGCCGGGCGCGAGCAGCTCCAGCGCCCGGCGGTAGGAGGCTTCTGCGGCCGGGAGGTTCAGCCGCAGGGCCCGGTCGCCGGCGATCCGCAGGTACCGCGCGGTGGCGCGCTCGAGATCGGGGACCTCCTCGGCTTCGCCGACCGTGCGCGCGAGCTCGAGCGCCCGCCCGTAGTGGTGCGCGAGGGCTTCCGCGCGCTCGGAGACCCGGTCGCCCACCAGGCTCTCGATCCACTGGGCGGCGACCCGATGCTTTCGTCCGCGCTCGGCTCGCGGGATCTGGCCGTACGCGACGTCGCGGACGAGCACGTGCCAGAACGAGTACTCCTCCTGGTCCTCGACCGAGCTCGTTCGCACCGAGCGAACGAGCTCCTTCCGCGCGATCTCGTGGAGGCGGGACCGGACCTCGGCCTCGTCGGTGCCCTGCATGAACGCCAGGGCGCCCGACCAAAACACGGTTCCGAGCACCGCCGCGTCGTGGAGGAGGCCCTTGCTCTCGGGCGGCAGGGTGTCCAGGCGTGCGGCGATGAGGGCCTGGACCGACTCCGGCACGGCCACCTCGCCGTCCGCCTCGCCGCCGGGCGTCCACCCGGTCTTTGGCGACCCGCGGTCGGCCAGCATGCGGACGAACTCCTCCGCGTACAGCGGGTTGCCCCCGGCCCGCTCGAGGAGCGAGCGCTGCGTCTCAGGCGGCAGGACGGCCCGGTCGAGCAGTCCCGAGATCAGCATGGCCGTCTCCGTCTCCGAGAGCGGGGGGAGGGCGATCGTGGTGGAGTTTCGCTTTCCGCCGCCCCAGCCCGGGTTGCGTTCGTACAGCTCGGGGCGCGCCGCGCAGATCACGAGGAGGGGCAGCGATGTCGCCCAGTCGACGAGGTGCTCGAGGAACTCGATCAGCGCCGGATCGGCCCACTGCAGGTCCTCGAACACGAGGACGGTCGCGTGCTGCGCGGCCATCGCCTCGAGGTACCGTCGCCACGCGTTGAACGACTCGGTCCGGTCGGCGCTGGAGACGTCCTCGCCGAGGCCGACCAGCGGCGCCAGCCGGGCGAGCAGCCAGTCGCGCTCAGCGGGGTCCTCGACGAGCCTCGCCACCCCGCCCGCCAGCTTGGCCCGTGCTTCCTCGGGAGGGTCCGAGTCCAGGAGGTTGGTCTCGGCTTTCACGATCTCCGACAACGCCCAGAAGCTCCCGCCGTCGCCGTACGGCGGGCAGCGCCCCAGCCGCCAGCGGATGATCTCGGGCACCTCGTCGAGGTAGCCGGCGAGCTCGGCGATCAGCCGGCTCTTGCCAACGCCGGGCTCCCCGGTGATCGTGACGAGCTGGACGGAGGGCTCGGCGACCGCGCGGCGGAAGGCCGCCCGCAGCATGGCCGACTCCTCAGCGCGGCCGACGAACGGGGTGTGGGCGGTCTCGCGGACCAGTCGGCTCCGCGTCTCCACGGCCCGCCAGGCGGAACGGGGCGCGTCCCCGCCCGCGGACGGGAGCGGATCGAGCGGCTCGTAGACGAACAGGTCGCGCGTCGCGCGATACGTGGGCTCGCTGACGGCCACGCCCCCGACCGGGGCGGCGGCCTGGAGCACCCAGGCCAGCCGCACGACGTCACCGGCCACGCGCTCGCCGAGCTGCGGCCTGGGGCCGACCAAAACGGAGGCCTCGCCGGTCGCGACCCCGATCCGCACCGCGAGGGCGTGACCCCCGAGCTCCTCGCTCAGCGGGACGAGCGACTCGAGGATCGCGAACGCAGCCCGCACCGCGCGCTCCGGGTCGTCCTCGTGGGCGACGGGGGCGCCGAACACCCCGACGGCGGCATCGCCGACGAACGTGTCGAGCGTGCCCCCGGTCTTCTCGAGCTGACGCCTCAGCATCGCGTGGTAGGGGAGGAGCATTGCCTTCACGTCCTCGGGGTCGGCCCGATCCGAGCGGGCCGTGAAGCCCACCAGGTCGCACACGAGCACGGTGACGGTCTTTCGTTCCTCCGCCGCGGCGCGGGGGGCGAGGGGGGCGCCGCACGCCAGGCAGAAGCTGGCCCGCTCGGGGTTGCGCTCTCCGCAGACGGGACAGGTCTGCACGGTGGGAGCAGTGTACGGATCGCGTGGGACCGCCGCGATTCAGGTCCGCGGCTCGACCGGCCGATGGTGTAGGCACATGGCCGATCCGGTCCGGGTGCTGGTCGTCGACGACCACGAGATGTTCGGGGAGGCGCTCTCGCTCCTGTTCGAGCGGGAGCCGGGACTGGAGCTCGTCGCGCGCCTGTCGAACGTGGAGCGCGCCGTCGACGTGTGCCGTGGCCGGCCGCCCGACGTGATCCTCATGGACGTCGACATGCGGGACGCCGGCGGGATCGCGGGGCTCGCGCGGCTTCGGCAGGCGTGTCCGTCGGCCCGGGTCGTGGTGCTCACCGCGCCGGGCAACGCGGCGCTCGTCGCGAACGCACTGGCGGCGGGAGCGAACGGCTACGTGCCGAAGGATCGCTCCCTCGACGAGCTGGTCGGCGTCGTCCGCCGCGCCGCCGACGGTGAGATCGTGATGCCGGCGAGCGACCTGGCCGGCGTGTTCGAGCACCTCCGCGGCCGGACACGCGGCGGACCCGCAGACGGCCTCGCGATCCAGAGGCTCACCGGGCGCGAGACCGAGATCCTGCGCGCGCTGGCGGAGGGCAGGGCCACGCCCGAGATCGCCGACGGACTCGGCATCAGCCCGCTCACCGTCCAGAGCCACGTGAAGAGCATCCTGGCCAAGCTCGGCGTCCACTCCAAGATCGAGGCGGTCACGCTCGCGTGGCGCCACGGTTTGGCGGAGGCCCCCCACCACTCCTGAGCGCGGTCGTCCGCCGCACGGCTGCTAGGCTCGCTCTCGCGATGAAGGTCGCGTACCAGGGAGAGCCCGGCGCGTTCAGCGAGACCGCCGTGCGCGCGGTGTTTCCGGGGGCCGAGCCGATGCCCTGCGACACGGTTCGGATCGCGTTCTCCCGTGTGACGAGCGGCGAGGCCGACTTCGGCGTGGTTCCGGTCGAGAACTCGCAGGCCGGGTCGGTGAACGAGACCTACGACCTCCTGCTCGACAGCTCGATGGTCCGCATCCGGGGCGAGGTCGTGGTACGGGTGGACCACGCGCTCCTCGCACCGCCCGGCGCCCGCCTCGAGGGCATCGCGCGCGCGTATTCGCACTGGCAGGCGCTGGCCCAGAGCGAGGACTTCCTGGCCGTCCACCACATCCAGCCGGTGCCGGTCCACGACACCGCGGGCGCGGCGAGGCTGGTCGCCGAGGGCGGTCGGACCGACGAGGCGGCCATCGCCAGCGTGGAGGCGGCGACGAAGTTCGGGCTCGCCGTGCTCGCGGAGCGCATCCAGACCTATCCGGACAACTTCACGAAGTTCGCGATCATCGGGACCCGGGACGCGGGGCTCGGAACCCCGGACAAGACCTCGCTCGTGATGGCCGTACACGACCGGCCCGGGTCGCTGCTCAGCTCGCTCCGTCCGTTCGCCGACCACGGGATCAACCTGACGAAGCTCGAATCGCGCCCGCGCCGCGGCGCGCCGTTCGAGTACCTCTTCTATCTCGACGTCGAGCGCGCGGCCGAGGACCCGGAGCTCCGGGCCGCGCTCGACGAGGTCCGTCTGCACACCTCGATGCTGAAGGTCCTCGGCTCGTATCCGGGGTCCAAGGGACCCGTCTGAGGCGCTCGGCGAGCTCCCCGGTTCGGACCGATCCCCGGCTAGGATCGGTCGATGATCCGGCGCCGGGGGCGTCACGCCGCGCGGGCCCGCGTTCCGTTCGGACCCGTGCTCGTCGTGCTGGCCGTGGCGACGACCTCGGTCGTGGCCTGGCGACTCGGCGCCTTGCCGGGCGGGAGATCCGGTGAGGCGGCACCGTCCTCGAGCTCGTCGCCGACGTCCGTTCCGAGCCCGTCTCCGACGCCCTCGCCCCCGTCGCCGACGCCCTCGCCCCCGTCGCCTACGGCCGCCACCCCGGGCCCGATCAACACGTCGTTTCCGGGCCTCACCACGTTCCGCGGCAACGCCTCTCGGAGCTACTACGGCGAGGGTCCGGTGCCGGCCCACCCCGAGATCGTGTGGCGGTACCCGACGAGCGGCGGCCTCTGCATGCAGTCGAGCGACCAAGACGGCGTGCGGACCTGGTGCGGAACCGGATGGACGGGGCAGCCGAACGTGATCGAGCACCCGGACGGGACGATCGAGGTTCGGATCGGCGCGTACGACGGTCACTACCACTTCCTGAACGGCGTCACGGGCGAGCCGACGCGGCCCGACCTCGTCACCGGCGACCTCGCGAAGGGCTCGGCAACCTCCGACCCCGACGGATACCCGCTCTACTACGCCGGCTCCCGCGACAACCTCTTCCGGATCGTGGCCCTGGATCGCCCGCAACCGACGGTGCTCTGGTCGATCGACGCCACCACCAGCGTCCCCGACCCGATGTGGAACAACGACTGGGACGGCGCCGCGCTCGTGGTGGGCGACTACCTGCTCGAGGGGGGCGAGAACTCCTGGCTCTACGTCGTCCGGCTGCACCGGGGCTACGACGCCGCCGGGAAGGTCACGGTGCATCCGAGGATCGTGGCCACGATCCCCGGATGGGACGATCGCCTCCTGTCCGACCTCGGCGACACCGACGTCTCGATCGAGAACTCGGTCGCCTTCCGGGGTGGCGTCGTGTACTTCGCCAACTCGGGGGGCCTCGTCCAGGGCTGGGACATCTCGAGCCTCCTGCGCGGGGGAACCCAGTACCGCCGCGTGTTCCGGTTCTGGGACGGCGACGAGACCGACGCCTCGATCGTGATCGACGATCAGGGGTACCTGTACGCCGCCCGGCACCGCACGACGAACGTCCCGTCCCGCCCGATGACCAGGGAGCACGAGGTCGGTGACCTGATCAAGCTCGACCCCCGTGACCCGAAGCATCCGGTGGTCTGGTCGGTCCAGCTCGGCGGATTCGAGCCGGACGGCGGTCTGCTCGGGACGCCGGCCCTGTTCGACGGGGTGGTGTACGCCACCTACACCGAGGGCGGGGTCGCCGCGGTCGACGCGACCACCGGCAGACTGCTGTGGAGACGTGCGCTCCCCGGGCCCACGTGGTCCTCGCCCGTCGTCGTCGACGGCCGGCTGCTCGTCGGGGACGGGGCCGGGTACCTGAGCTGCTTCGACGTCTCCCATCGCGGGCGGCCGCCCAGGCTCCTGTGGCGGCTCCAGCTCGGCGGGACGATCGAGTCGACCCCGGCCGTGTGGCGCGGCTGGATCTTCGTCGGCACCCGCGCCGGCGGCATCTACGGGATCGCGGATCCGAGGACCGTCGCGCGGGCGACGCGCGGGGGATCGGCTACGACACCTCGACCGTCACCTTGAAGGGTCGGAGTGGAACGTCCCCACCCAAGCCGTCCGACGGGTTCTCCGGGTCCTCGCTCGCCCGGTTGCACGGCGCCGCCACCGAGCCACAGACCGTCTTCATGATGACGAGCACCTGCCCGGCGCCGGGCGCCTCGGCGGCGAACTCGAACCGCCCCCGGCCGAGATCCGACGAGACGAGCGAGAGCACGCCGCGAGGATAGGCGGCCAGGGTCCACCGGCCGGTTCGCGGCGGCGCGCCGAGCGCCACCAGCACCCGGTCGCCCACCCTCACCGAGACGGTGGACCCGGCGTCGGACGCGCCGATCCGCACGGTGCCGGGTCCCCCAGCGCTCGACCCACGCGCGCACGCCGTGAGGAGCACGGCGAGGACGAGGGCACAGGCAGCGATCCTTCGCATGGGGGAACCTCCCGACCGCCTGACCACCTTAGATGAGCGGACGAGCCCCCGGCGTTCCCCGGCGCCTCGCCGGGTTCCCGTCAGAGCCCGAGCTGGCCCCGCAGCTCGCCGGTGCGCCAGATCACGAGCGCGATCCCGAGCGCGACGAGCGCTCCGAGGCCGACCAGGCGCACCACCGCCCGCTGCCGGGAGGACCCCCACCCTTCGGCGACGAACCCGGCGGCCACGCCCGAGACGAGGCCGCCCACGTGCGCCCGCCAGTCGATCGTGGACAGGCCGAGGGCGAGGAGCGCGTTCAGCACGATGAGCAGGACCGCGGTCCGGAGGTTGGCGGCGGCCATCGCGAGGTGACGGCGGCGGTAGTTGTAGGCGATGAAGGCGCCGAACACGCCGAAGATCGCGCCGGACGCCCCGACGCCGAGCTCGCCGACCGGGCCGAACGCGTACGAGGTCACGCTCGCCAGCAAGCCGGTCACGAAGAAGATCAGGGCGGTGGACAGCGAGCCGAACTCGTCCTCCACCACGTTGCCGAACAGCCAGAGCGCGTACCCGTTGAACGCGATGTGCAGCAGCCCCGCGTGCAAGAACATCGCGGTGAAGAGCCGCCACCACTGGCCGAGCGCGACGGCCGGCGGGTACAGCGCCCCGAGGTCGAACAGGCGCTGCGAGCTCGGCCCCTCGACGAGCGCGCGCGGACCGCCGGTCAGCACCTCGAGGGCGAACACGGCGACGAGGGCGAGCAGCAGGGCCCGGGTCACCGACAGCCTTCGCCTGAAGGACGCGGGCCCCCGGCGGAACTCGCGCCGAGCCCGGCCGACGCAGTCCGGGCACTGGTAGCCCACCGGGGCCGGGATCATGCAGTCGGGGCAGATCGGTCGCCCGCAGCGGGTGCAGTGCACCCCCGTGCGGATGCCGGGGTGCCGGTAGCAGTACTCGATCGCCGGGGCGGGAACCCCGGCGTGCTCGTCGTGCATGGCGCCATGGTACGGGCTGCGGGCGGGTGGACGGCGTTTCGGCGGCGGGGAACCGCCCGCCCTAGGTCCATGGACGGTCGGTCGCGGAGCCCCCGGCGCCGACCTTTGGAGTATGGCGCCGGGTCGACGGGTGAGAGTAGACTCGCGGCCGAGGTGATGGCGCCGTAGCCCAGCCCGCCGACAGCGAGGCGACCGCACCCATACCGCGGAGGCTGGTGGCGGCGCAGCAACCGCGCACGGGGCGGAGGGGCATCCCGGCAGCGCGGACGCCCGGATCGGGGCAAGTCGACCGGAACCGAACTGAGTCGATCCATGGAGGAGCGGGTGGCGGCAAAGGACACGGCGGCGCTGGTCGGCGGTCGGCTGCGGACGATCTCGCCGGCCGTCCCGAAGGAGTCCGCCCGCGCCCAGTACCGCCGCCTCTATCAGCTGATGGCGCTCAGCGACGGGCTGGCGGTCGCCCTGTCCGTGGCGGCCGGCTACTGGATCCGGTTCGGGGTTCGGCCGCTGCGCTCCGGCGTCGTGCTGATGATGATCGTGGCGCCGGCCGTCACGATCGCGATCTTCGCCGCCTTCCACCTATACGACGCGCACCGGGTGACCACGGCCGAGGAGTTCCGCCGCGTGATTCTGGCCGTGAGCGTCGAGGTCGCAGGTCTCGCCACGGTCGCCTTCTGGTCGGACGCGTCCACCTCCCGCCTCGAGGCGCTGTTCGCCTGGGCGCTCGCCCTCGTGCTCACGCTCGCCAACCGGCGCCTGTGGCACGGATACGTGCGGAGGGCACGCGCCCGCGGGCGGCTCACGTTCCGCACCCTCGTCGTCGGGACCAACGAGGAGGCCGTCCAGCTCGCCCACGTGATGGAGAGCGAGCGGCTGGGCTTCGCCCCGATCGGCTTCCTCGGAACGGCACAGGGCTCCTGGAGCGGCTACGGGCCGACCGTGCTCGGGCACATCCGCGACCTCCGCGAGCTGATCCGGCGCGAGTCCGCGGACTGCGTCTTCGTGGCCTCGAGCGCCGTCTCGGTGGACGAGATGAAGGACGTCGCCAAGGCGGTTCGACTGGAGGGGGTCGAGGTGCGCGTCACCGCGACGCTTCCCGAGGTCCTGGCCTCGCGTCTCTCGGTCCAGCCGGTGGGCGGGCTCATGTCGCTCTCGCTCCGTCCGGTGCGTCTGTCGGGAACCCAGGCGGTCGCCAAGCGCGTGTTCGACATCGCGGTCGCCGGGCTCGGCCTGATCCTCGTCTCACCGCTCATGATCGCGATCGCGGTCGCGATCAAGCTGAGCTCCAGGGGCCCCATCCTGTTCCGCCAGTGGAGGGTGGGACAGCGGGGCCGGCCGTTCGTGATCCTGAAGTTCCGCACGATGGAGGACGGCGCCGATGCCAAGGTGGAGGCTCTCCGGCACCTGAACGAGTCCGACGGGCCGCTCTTCAAGGTCCGGCGCGACCCCCGCGTGACGAAGGTGGGCCGCGTCCTCCGCCGCTGGAGCCTGGACGAGCTGCCGCAGCTTTGGAACGTGATCCGCGGCGAGATGAGCCTGGTCGGCCCCCGGCCGCCGCTCCCGGAGGAGGTCCGCGAGTACGAGGACTGGCAGTTCGACCGGCTGGAGGTCCGGCCCGGCATCACCGGGCTGTGGCAGGTCAGCGGGCGGAGCGACCTCTCCTTCGACGAGTACGTGCGGCGGGACCTCTTCTACATCGAGAACTGGTCGCTCGCCTACGACCTCTACATCGTCGCCAAGACCATCCCGATCGTCCTGTCGCAGCGCGGCGCCTACTGACCATCCCGTCAAGGTTCCCGGCCCGGGTGCCGATACCGGTCGGGATGAAGCTCGAGCGGACCATCGAGAAGATCTCCACCGTGTTCGCTGAGGCGGTTGCAGCCGGCCGGTTCGCCGAGGCGGAGGGCTGGATCGCGGTCGCCCGGCTGGCCGCCGGGCGCGACTCCGGGCTCATCGCGAGCACGAACGTGCTCGTGCTGGAGCCGGAGCCCCGGCCGCCGGCCTAGGCCGAAGGGCGAGATCTCGGCCCGGGAGCCTCCCCCTGCTTGCCTTGGTGCCCCTGCATGCCCTACACTCGGGGCTCCCCGAGAGGGGACGACGGGCAGAAGGAGCTCGTGCATGAAGAGGCTTCTCGCAATATTCGTGGCGGCACTCGCGTTCTGCGCCGTCGTGGCGGCGCCGGCGTTCGCCGGTTCGGAGATCCCGCCCCCGGGCGGGCCGCAGGTCAAGGGTACGGTGGTGCACGCGGGCGGCACCGCGTTCACCGGCGCGAACATCTCGCTCGGCGTCTTGTTCATGGTGGGCCTCCTGCTCGCCGGGGTCGCGATGCTCGTGATCGGCCGCCGGCGGGCGAGCGCCACCCGCTGATCTCGAACCGAACCTCGAGCCTCCGCCCCTCGGGCGGGGGCTCGTTTGCGTCCGGCTGCCGTCGCCTCAGCCCTGGAGCCACCCCTCCAGCCTGAGCAGCCACTCCTTGCGCCACTCGCTTCCGCCGTACCGACCGACCCCGCCGCTCGCCGGAACGACCCGGTGACAGGGGACCACGATCGGCACCGGGTTGTCGTGCAGGGCGTTTCCGGCGGCACGGGCCGCGCGAGGGCTGCCGGCGCGCTTGGCCATCTCGCCGTAGGTCGACACGGTCCCGTAGGGGATCCGGGCCGTTTGCTCCAGGACCCTCCTCGAGAACCCCGACGGCGCGAGGGACCAGTCGACGCGGGTCTCGAAGCGGCGCCTCCGCCCCCGGAAGTACTCCTCGAACTGCCGGCGAACCGCGTCCATCCCCCGGGGGTCGGCGAGCACCCTGGGCGAGAGATCCGCGGCCAGCTCCTCGAGCACGGCCTCCTCCGGCTCCTCCGGGAAGGCGACGCGCACCACCCCGCGGGGCGTGGCCGCGACGAGGAGGGTCCCCACCGGGGAGTCCACGGTCGCGACCATGACGTCCTCCAACCGTTCGCGCCGGGCGCGTTCGACCACGCGTTCCGCGGCAAGCCGCGACGCGCGGTCCACGTCCGCCCGGCGAACCGGGTCGAGCTCTTGGATCACCTCGCACCTCCTGTCGCTTTCGGGGAGCCGTCGGGGGACAGCATCTCCCGGAGCTTGCGCCGGCCTTCGTACGCGCTCGCCCTCGCCGCCTCCTGCGAGCACCCGAGCGTCCGGGCGATGTCCGCGTAGGGCAAGTCCAGCACGTACCGCTGCAGGATCGCGGCCCGCTGTCGGGGCGGGAGCGACCGGACCGCGCGCCAGACCTCCGGCTCGCCGTCGGGCGACTCGGGCGCGCTCCAGTGGGGAAGGCGCTCGACCGGCACCGGGCGCCTGGCCCTCGCGCGCTCGTGGTCGATGACCTTCCGCGTCGCGATCGTGAGGACCCAGGCTCGCAGGTTGGAGTCCTCCCGCACCCGCGGGTAGGCGCGCAGGGCCGCCAGGAACGTCTCCTGGAAGCAGTCGTCCGCGTCGTGCGGCCCGACCGCGGCCAGGAGGAAGCGGTAGACCTGAGCGCGGTGCTCCTCCAGGAAGCGCGCGAACGGCGGAGGGCTCATCGCAGAGGAGAACGCCGGGAGCGCCCAGATCGTGAGACCCCGCTCATACGGCGGGCCAGGGGTAGGGACGGCCCGGGCCGGGTTCAGGGAACCGGCCCACCGCCAGCAGGCGCTCGAGGCGATGCCCAACGGCCGATTGCTCGGCCGGGCTGAGCAGGTCCTCCAGGGCCCGCCCGAGCCCTCCACGCCGCAGCTCGCCCGCAAGGCCCTCGAGATCCTCCAGGAGCGGCTCGGGGACCGGCTCGCCGGCGAACTCCCAGATCACCGTGCGGAGCTTCGGCGCCTCGTGGAAGCACACGCCGTGGTCGATGACGAACAGCCGCCCGTCCTCCGAGAGCAGGCAGTGCCCGGCCTTGCGGTCGGCGTTGTTCACCACGACGTCGAAGAGGGCGATCCTGCGAAACTCGTCCCGGCGCCGCCCCTGGAGCGTGAAGTAGTGCTGGGCCGGGTCGAACGGCACGAAGAGCTGGATCGACCCCGGTCCCTCCGGTCCGTCGCGGAGCGTCGTCGGTGGCACCCACGGCCAGCCCAGCGCACGGGCGACGAGGTACGCGGCCGTCTCCCGGTTGCAGAGCGTCCCTTCGGGAAAGTCCCAGAGCGGAGCCTCGAGCGCCCTGGGCTTGTACACGGCGAGGGTCTCCGAGCGGCCGTCGCGCACGCGCGCGAGGAACGTGCCGTTCGAGGACCTCGGCAGCAGGCCGAGGATCTCGATCTCGCCCGCGGACAGGAGCGCCAGGGCGTCCTCGGCCGAACCGGTCAGGCCGACGGGCGACCGTGACCGTTCATCGCCGGACACGTGTGACCTTCCGGGTCGATCGGGTTCCCGCAGAACTGGCACCGCGGCCGGCCGCGCGCGGCCACCGCGGCGCCGTGTCGGGACAGCGCCAGCATCTGCTCCCTCGTCGCCCACAGGCGGATCCGCTCGGCCTGCGGGAGCTCCGACGGCGTCTCCGCCTCGTCTTCGTCCTCGGGAACGAGCTCCTCGAGCTCCAGCATGATCAGGTCCCGGTCCTCCTCGTAGCCGATCGAGAGACGTCCGACCTGCCACACCGGCTCGAGGGGCTCCTCGAGCTCCAGCTCCTCCTCGCTCGGTCCGCTGGCCGTCTCCTTGTCGATGCGGGAGAGGATGTCCAGGATCGAGGCGGCGAGCAGCTCCACCTGCTGCTTCTCGATGAGCACCGTGAACATCTCGGTTCCGCTGCGTGCCTGCAGGTAAAAGGTCCGGTGCCCGGGCTCTCCGACGGCTCCCGCGGTGATTCGATCGACGCGCTCGAGCTCCATCCGGCTATCCTCCCACCTTCGCCCGGCCCGCCCTCCGCCGCCTGCGCGGCTTGAGCGCGGAGAGGTCGCCGGTGTCGTTGACTTTGTGGATCACGCGGGGCCCGTCGCCGAGAGCGACCACCGACACCGAGGCCGGATCGACGACGAGGCGCTGGAACAGGTCCGGATGGATTCCCGCGAAGTGGGCGAGGAGCAGCCTGATCACGTCGGCGTGCGAGACGACCGCCACCGTGTCCCGCGGGTGGGCGAGCGCGATGCGCTCGACCTCGCGGAGCGCTCGGTCCTGGACCTCGAGGTAGCTCTCCCCGTCGGGGAATCGCACGGTCGAGGGGGCGGTCTGCACCGCCCTCCAGAGCTTGGTCCGGCGGAGCTGCGCGAGAGTTCGATCGGTCCACGCCCCGAACCGGATCTCCCCCAGGTCGTCCCGGCCCCGGACGGCCAGCCCCCGCGCCTCGGCGAGCGGGCGTGCGGTCTCCAGACACCGCTCGAGCGGGCTCGAGTAGACCGCCGCGATGGGGACGCCGTCCAGGCGCTCGGCCAGGCGCTCCGCCTGCTCGCGTCCGCGATCCGACAGGTGGACGCCCGGCAGCCAGCCGGTGAGCCGCCTGCCGGCGACGTCGGTATGCCCGTGTCGGACGAGCAGCAGGAGCGTCATCGACGCAGGATAGCGCCGGGTGGTGCCCGCGGCCTCAGGGCGAGGGCGGTCAAAACAGCACGCAGCAGCGAGACGGGTCGGGGCTGAGCTCGACGCGGAGGGCGTCCGACCCCAACCCGGAGAGCAGGGCCGTCGCGGGTTCGCTCCCCGAGCGTTCGAGCGCGACGGCAAGCAGTCGGGCCAGGAAGCGGTACCGCCTGGGCGGGAGGGAGACGTCCATCTCGAGCGCCGAGCGGCGGTGGAGCCAACTCGGTGCCTTCGCGGGAACCGCGCTCGCGATCCCACCGGGCTGCTGGACTGGCTCGCAATGGTGCCCGGCTCCCGAAAGCGCCGCTGGGCCACCCGGCACAGCTCGCCCAGGTGGCGGCGCTCGCCGTCTTCGTGGTCGACGCCGTCGTGCGCTGGTCCGGACGCGGGCGGGTCCTCACTCCGATCGGAGGACCGGCAGGCGCACGACGAACGTCGTCCCCCGACCGAGCTCGCTCCGAACGTGCACGGTGCCGCCGTGGTTCTCCACCACGTGCTTGACGATCGAGAGGCCGAGCCCCGTGCCGCCGGTCTCCCGAGACCGCGCCCGATCCACCCGGTAGAAGCGCTCGAAGATGCGGGGGAGGTCGCGGCTCGGGATGCCGATCCCCGTGTCCTCGACCGACAGGACCATGAGCCCGTTCTCGGAGCCGACCGAGACCTCGACGGCTCCGCCGGGCCTCGTGTACCGGATGGCGTTGTCGACCAGGTTGCGGATCAGGAGCGAGAGATCGCGGGGAGACCCTCGGACCCGCCCCACCGCCTCCGACCGGATCGAGAGCCGGATGCCGCTCTCCGCGGCCGCGCGCTGGAACCGCTCCGCCTCCTCGCGGAGCAGCGCGTCCAGCGCCACCTCCTCGTCCAGGTCGCTCCCTCCCTCGAGACGGGACAGGTCCAGGAGATCCGACACGATGCGCGAGAGCCGTATGGCCTCGCGCTCGAGCTGCTCGGCAAAGCGCGGGACGGCCGCGGGGTCGTCCCGCGCCGACGTCCTGAGGGTCTCCGCGGCCGCGCGGATGGACGCGGCGGGCGTCTTGAGCTCGTGGGAGGCGTTGGCCACGAAGTCGCGGCGGATGCTCTCGGTCCGCCTGGCCTCGGTCACGTCCCTGACCACGAGCAGGACCGAGCCGTCCCCGACCGGGATCGCGGAGGCCCGGAGCCAGCGGCTCGGCGCTCCGGTCTCGAGCTCGAGCGAGTGGGTCTGGCCGTCGGCGGCTGCCCCCCGGATGATCGCCTGCAGCCCGAGGGGCGTGAGGCCGGATAGGGTCGCCGGACGCGTCCCCAGGTGGCGTTCCGCCGCCGCGTTGATGAGCCGGATCCCCCCGACCGGGCTCACGAGCAGCACGCCCTCCTCCATGGAGGACAGCACGGTCTCCATGGCCCGCCGCTCCTCGTCCAGGTCGGCGAGGCGGTTCGTCAGGTTCTCGACCCGTCGGCCGAGGGTCTCGGACGAGCGCCGGGCGCGCTCGGAGGCTCGGAGCTGGGTGACGGCGAAGCCGAGCGCGAGGATCGCGAGGACCACGGCCACGGCGAGCAGCTTCTCCACGTCTCCAGTATGAAGAGGCGGACCCCGCCCCGACCGGCCCCGGGCGGAGGCCGCGCCGACCCTTCCGAGCCCGTTCACCTCCCGTTCATCCACGGGCCAGCGGCCGGACAACGAGGCTCACTAGCGTGAGCCCCGATGACGGGCACGACCTGCAGGTCGATGACGGGAGAACGGCCGGCGCCCCCTCTCCGGGCCGTTCTCCCGTTCGCTCGTCCGGTGGAGCCAGGTGGAGCGAGGAGGAGCGATGGGTAGGAAGGGCAAGTGGGCGGTGGTGGCGGCCCTCTCGGCGTTTGCGGTCGTCGGTGCCGCGTGTTCGAGCAACAGCGACGCCGCATCGGGCGGGGGTGGTGGGAACGGCGGTGGATCCAGCCCGTTCGAGGGCGTCGCGATGACTGGCGCGGGGGCGACCTTCCCCGACCCGGTGTACGAGTACTGGTTCAAGACCTTCCAGAGCATGGAGCCCGGCGCCAAGATCAACTACCAGGCCATCGGCTCCGGTGGGGGGATCGAGCAGCTCCAGCAGAAGACCGTGGACTTCGGCGCCTCCGACGCCCCACTGCAGAGCACGGACATCACCGGTTTCGGCAGCACGACGATCCTCCAGTTCCCCACGGTGCTCGGCGGAGTGGCCGTCGCGTACAACCTCAAGGATGTGAGCGATCCGCTCAAGTTCGACGGGTCCACCGTGGCGGACATCTTCCTCGGCAAGGTCAAGAGTTGGAACGATCCGGCGATCACGTCGCTGAACCCCAGCGTGACCCTCCCCGACAAGCCGATCCAGGTGTGCCACCGCGCCGACGAGTCGGGCACGACCTTCGTGTTCACCAACTGGCTGTCGCAGGAGAGTCCCGAATGGCAGTCCAAGGTGGGTGCCGACAAGGCGGTGCAATGGCCGGTCGGCAACGGTGGGAACGGCAACGACGGCGTGGCTGCCTGCATCTCCCAGTCCGACGGCGCCATCGGGTACGTGGAGTATCAGTACGCGGTGACGACGGACCTCGGGGTGGCGCTCATCAAGGGCAAGAACAGCAGCGACTTCGTGGCGCCGTCGGTCGAGTCGATCAGCGCCGCGGCCGGGGGGCTCACGCTGCCGATCCAGCCGACGACGAACGTGCTGAACTCGGATGCCCCAGGGGCCTACCCGATCAGCTCCACCACGTACCTGTTGGTCCCTCAGGATCTGACCCCGCTGGGCAGGGACAAGGCCCAGACGCTCGTCGACTTCCTGTATTGGGCGCTCACGAAGGGCCAGTCGCTCGTGAAGGCACTCAACTACGCCCCGCTTCCAGACGCAGTGGCGCAGGCAGATCTGAAGCAGCTCGACCAGCTCGAGTTCGACGGGAGCACGCTGGCGCCGTCGGCGTCCGTGACGAGTTGAAGGATCCGCAGCGGACTGGGATCGGCAGTCCCGTGATGGGCGCATCCGACGCGCCGATCGTCGAGAAGGCGGGTGCGCCGGCACGCCGTCGCGGACGCACCCGCGTCGGCGATGCCGTCTTCAAGGGTATGACCAGGATCGTGGCGTTCGGCCTCGTGATGTTGCTCGTACTCATGATCGGGGTGCTCGCCGCCGACGGCGTGCGGCCCTTCCGCGAGTTCGGGTGGCGGTTCCTCATCGGTCGCAACTGGAACCCGGTGGCGGGTCGCCAGAGCTTCGGGGCCCTTCCGTTCATCTACGGAACGGTCGTGACCTCCACCATCGCCATCGTCCTCGCGGTCCCTGTGGCCGTGGGTCTCGCACTCCTACTGAACGAGGTCGCGAGAGGGTGGCTTGCGAACATCGTCGCCGTCCTGGTCGATCTACTCGCGGCGATCCCGAGCGTCGTGTTCGGGCTGTGGGGGGTCTTCGTGCTCCAGCCGGCGATGGACCGGACGATCGAGCCGTTTCTCGCCAACACGGTTGGCAAGGTACCGCTTGTGGGCCCGTTGTTTCGGGCGAACGTGAGCGGGGGCTTTCAGGGCGGCGATGTGTTTACGGCCGGCGTGATCCTTGCGGTCATGATCGTGCCGATCGTGACCGCGGTGGGTCGTGAGGTCGTGTCCACGGTTCCCCGGGACCTCCGTGAGGCGGCCCTGGCCCTGGGGTCGACGAGATTCGAGATGGTCCGGATGGCGGTGCTGCCGTATTCGCGGAGTGGGATCGTCGGCGCCTCGATGCTGGGCCTGGGTCGAGCGCTCGGCGAGACGATTGCCGTGGCGATGGTGGTCGGCAACTCGCTCGGCATCCACGTCTCGTTGTTCAACGGCGGCTACACGATCCCGGCGGTCATCGCCAACGAGTTCAGAGAGGCGAGCAGCGAGGGGCTGCACAAGGCCTCACTCCTCGCCCTGGCGCTCATCCTGATCGCGATCGCGCTCATGTTCGCAGCGCTCTCACGGCTGTTGGTGCGGCGCTCGGCGGCGTTGGTGTCGGGAGGGCCGGCGCCCCCGGCGACCGAGCTCGCCCGGCTCGAGGGGGCCGCGTGATTCCCGCGGCCGGCGTCGTCCGTTCGCCCGGGGTCAGCCGCGCACGCAGGATCCGCGACCGCGCGTTCACGGCGGGCGTCTGGGCCTGCGGGGCGATCGCCCTGCTGCCGCTCATGCTGATCTTCGCCTTCGTGATCGGGAAGGGAGCTGCCGCTCTCAATCTCGACTTCTTCACCAAGGAGCCCAATCCCCCAGGCGTCCCGGGCGGCGGCATCGTCCAGGCCTTCATCGGGACCGGAATGATCATGGGGCTCGCGATCGCGTTCTCGGTTCCGCTTGGCCTGCTGACGGGCATCTACCTCGCCGAGTACGGACGGGGGAGGACGGCGGGCTTCGTGCGATTCATTGCCGAGATCCTCCTGTCCACCCCGTCGATCGTGGCCGGCGCTTTCGTTTGGGCGGTGGTCGTCGTGGCGATGGGGACGTTCTCGGCGATCGCCGCCTCGATCGCGCTGACCGTGCTCATGTGGCCGATCCTCACGAGAGCGACGGAGGAGATTCTCCGCCTGGTGCCGGACGACCTGCGCGAGGCGGGCCTGGCCCTCGGTCTGGCACGGTGGCGGGTCATCCTGAGGGTGGTGGTTCCGACAGCCGGCTCCGGCATCTTCACCGCGATCATGCTCGCCGTCGCCCGCGGGATGGGCGAGACGGCGCCGATCCTGCTCACGGCCCTGGGGAACGACTTCGTGAACACCAATCCGGGAGCTCCGACCGATGCCGTCCCGCTCCGCATCTACTTCTACGCGGGCTCGCCGGTCGTCCAGTTCCACGCGCTCGCCTGGGGCGGCGCCATCACCTTGCTCGCCGCGGTGCTGGTACTGTCCATCACGGCTCGAGTGCTGTCGCACCGACAGCTGAAGAGGGTCCACTGATGGAGAGAGATGGTTCGATGACCGATTCCGTGGTGATGCGGGCGAGCGACCTCGAGAACTGGTCGACGGGAGCGCCGGACGGCGCGAGGGTGCGAAACGCTCCTGCCGGCGACATCGAGGTCGTGGACCTGAATGCCTGGTTCGGCAATCATCGAGCGCTGAGGGACGTCAACCTCTCGATCAATGGACGCGCCGTCACCGCGATCATCGGACCGTCTGGCTGCGGGAAATCCACTCTCGTCCGGTGCCTGAACCGCATGCACGAGGAGGTGCGGGGAGCCCGGGTCGAGGGCAAGGTGCTCTTCGACGGGCGCGACATCTACGCACCCGACGTCGACCCGGTCGAGATCAGACGACGCATCGGCATGGTCTTCCAGCGTCCGAACCCGTTTCCCACGATGAGCGTTCTCGACAACGCGGTTGCCGGGCTCAAGCTCGTGGGCGGGCTCAGCCGATCCGAGCTCCGCGAACGCGGGGAGTGGGCGCTCCGTGCGGCCGGTTTGTGGGAGGAGGTCAAGGATCGTCTGCACGAGCCGGGTGCTCGCCTGTCCGGAGGTCAGCAGCAGCGTCTGTGCATCGCCCGCGCGCTCGCGGTCGAACCGGAGGTGCTGCTCATGGACGAGCCGGCCTCGGCGCTGGATCCGGCCTCGACGCTTCGGATCGAGGAGCTCGTCCAGGAGCTGAAGGAGCGGTACACCGTCGTGATCGTGACCCACAACATGCAGCAGGCGGCTCGCGTCTCGGACTGGACGCTCTTCATGCTGTACGGCGAGGTGGTGGAGTTCGGGCCAACGTCGAAGCTGTTCACCCGACCCGACGACCAGCGAACCGAGGACTACGTGACGGGGCGGTTCGGCTGATGCCCGCGATCCGGAGCCACTTCCACGAGGAGCTCGACGCCCTGGAGCTCGACATCCTCGCGATGGGCGAGCTCGCCGAGCGGTCGGTCGGCCGGGCCGTCGAGGCCCTGGCCCGGAACGATCGCGACGAGGTCGAGGCCGTCGTCGCCGGCGACGACGAGATCGACGCCAGGTACCTGTCCGTGGAACAGCGCATCGTCGAGCTGCTTGCGCTCCAGACGCCGGTCGCGAGCGACCTCCGGCTCATCACGTCGATGCTCCACGTCAACCTGCACCTGGAGCGGATCGGCGACATGGCCGTCAACATCGCGAAGACCACCCGCTCGATCCTGGACCTGCCGAGCTCGGGAGCCATCCTCGCGCACATCCAGGAGATGTCGGACGTCGTCCGTCCGATGATCCGAACGGCCATGGAGGCGTTCCGGACGCGCGACCTCGACCTGTGCCTTCGCCTGCCGGCGATGGATGATCCGGTTGACCGCCTGAACCTCGGCATGTACAAGGAGGTCGCGGCGCTCGCCGGGGATCCGGATGCGCTCAACTGGGGGCTCAGGATGATCCTGATCGCCCGGCAGCTCGAGCGGGTGGGCGATCACGCGGTCGATATCGGCGAGCAGATCGGGTTCCTCCTCACCGGCGAGTTCAGGGAGTTCACGGATGCCTCGCACCCCGTCCACCTCACTCCCGACGCCGGCTGAGACGGCGCGCATCCTGGTCGTCGAGGACGAGGAGTCGTTGGCGGACACCGTCCGCTACAACCTCGAGCGCGAGGGCTACGCCGTCACCGTCGCCACCGACGGACGCCGGGCGATCGAGCGCTTCCGGGCAGAGTCGCCCTCGCTGATCATCCTGGACCTGATGCTGCCCGAGATGTCGGGGCTCGACGTGTGCCGGGTGATTCGCGCGGAGTCGACCGTGCCGATCATCATGGTCACCGCGAAGGACTCGGAGGCGGACAAGGTCGCCGGTCTCGAGCTCGGCGCCGACGACTACGTCACCAAGCCGTTCTCGGTGCGGGAGCTGATCTCGAGGGTCCGGGCCAACCTGCGCCGGGCCCGGCCGCAGGCGCTCGTGCCCGTTGCGGAGGAGCAGCTCGAGAGCGGTCCCGTGAGGATGGACGTGACCCGGCACGAGGTGCTCGTGCGCGGGGAGCCCGTCGCCCTTCCCCCGAAGGAGTTCGAGCTGCTCGAGACCTTCCTGCGCCGACCGGGACGCCTGCTCACGCGGGACTTCCTGATCGAGGAGGTCTGGGGCCCGGATTACTTCGGCGACACCAAGACCCTCGACGTGCACGTGAAGCGTCTCCGCCAGAAGATCGAGGTCGACCCGCACCACCCCGAGCACCTGCTCACCGTCCGGGGCCTCGGGTACAAGTTCGTCGCCTGAGATCGACGGCGCCGTGCCGGTCGCCTGAAGGTTCACCCACGGACGCCCTCCGCGTTCCCTCGCCGTCGGGTCGCGGTCACCTTGGATCTCTCGGACTCTCCCGACGGGCGGTGCACCGCCGCCCCCGGGAGAGAGGAGGCTCGGATGGGAAGGTCGCTCTCGCGCTTCCGAACGAGGACCCGATCTCCGATCTCAGCCGCTTGTCGCGGGATCGGTCTTCGGTCTGAGGCTGGGCAAGAACGGGAGCGCTCCCGGAGCCGACTGCCGTCAGGGGACCAACACCGGGCCTGGGACGTGGGTCGCCATTCGCAGCTCGCCCGACCCCGACTCGCGAGCCGCCGCCGCCTCGCTCGGCCTGACGGAGGACTACCGCCCCGAGGACATCGAGGTCGGCCGCCCCCCGCTCTCGGCCGGCAAGGCAACGGAGGCTCCGGGATGACCCGGGGCCTTTGTTGCGTGTGCGTTCCCCCGCGAGTGGACAAACGGCCGCGGCCGCCGATAGGTTGCGTCCGGCCGCCGAGCTGCTTCGGTCGAGGGACCGGGGCCGCCTCGAACGACAGAGGGGGAGCAGCGGATTGCCGTTCCGGGTCATCCCGCGCGAGCAGGCCTTCTACGACCTGTTGGAGCAGGCCGCCGACGGTGTCGCGGCCGGGGCCGAAGAGCTTCTGGCGCTGGTGGACGACTTCGACCATGCGGAGGCGCACGGCCGGCGAATCCTGGAGCTCGAGCGCGATGGCGACGAGCTGACGCACCGCATCATGGGCCTGCTGAACACCACGTTCGTCACGCCCATGGACCGGCACGACGTCCACCACCTCGCGTCGTCGCTCGACGACGTGCTCGACGGCCAGGAAGCCGTCTCGGACCTCCTGATCCTCCACCACGTGCGGGAGCCGATCCCGCAGCTCCGGCAGCAGGCCGAGATCCTCCTCGGTGCCACCAGGGCGGCAGCTCGCGCGGTGCGCGAGCTGCGGTCGCCGCACGCGACCGGGCGCCCGTGGGTCGAGATCCTGCGGTACGAGCGAGACGGCGACCACGTCTTCCGGCGCGCCGTCGCCGCCCTGTACTCGGGCGACTACAAGGCGATGGACGTCCTCAAGTGGAAGGACATCCTCGAGGAGATGGAGTCGGCGATCGATCGATGCGAGGACATCGCCAACACCGTGGAGTCCATCGTTGTCAAGCTCGCGTGAGCCCGCATGAGCGCCGCCGTCGTCCTCATCATCGCGGTGGCGCTCGCCTTCGACTTCTTCAACGGGTTCCACGACGCGGCCAATTCGATCGCGACCGTGGTCTCGACGCGGGTGCTGACGCCTCGGCTGGCGGTCGCCTGGGCCGCGTTATTCAACTTCGCCGCGTTCGTGATCTTCGGCACCGCGGTCGCGAGCACCATCGCCAAGGACGTGGTGCTCCAGAGCGTGCTGTCGAACGGCGTGATCTTCGCCGGGCTCGTGGGCGCGATCGCCTGGGACATCATCACGTGGTGGCTTGGCCTGCCCACCAGCTCGTCGCACGCGCTCGTCGGGGGGATCGCCGGCGCGGCCGTCGCGCGGGCGGGGTGGAAGGCACTGATCGGCGTCGGGCTGCAGAAGATCGCGGTGTTCATCGTGCTCTCGCCGATCGTCGGCTTGCTGCTCGGCTTCACAATCATGGTGATCGTGTTCTGGCTGTTCCACCGGTACCGGAAGGTGGACCGGCTGAACCGAGCGTTCCGGCGCACGCAACTTTTGTCCGCGGCCGCGTTCAGCCTCGGGCACGGCGCCAACGACGCCCAGAAGACGATGGGCGTGATCCTCGCCCTCCTGATCGCGAACCACGTC
This sequence comes from Actinomycetota bacterium, assembly GCA_021325015.1. GTDB lineage: Bacteria > Actinomycetota > UBA4738 > UBA4738 > HRBIN12 > JAJPHY01. Next base: position 30,600 of record JAJPHY010000042.1, read on the forward strand.
GTCCCGGCCACGTCCAGCGTGCCGCTGTGGGTGGTGCTCTCCGCCCACACCGCGATCGGGCTCGGCACGCTGTTCGGAGGCTGGCGCATCGTCCACACGATGGGCTCGCGGATCACCAAGCTGAACCCCGTCGGAGGGATGAGCGCCGAGCTGGCGGCCGCCTCGACCCTGTTCTTCACCGCCCACGCGGGGATCCCGGTTTCGACCACCCACACGATCACGGGGGCGATCGTCGGCGTGGGGACGACCCAACGGCTGGCCGCCGTCCGGTGGGGGATCGCCGGGCGCGTGGTCTGGGCCTGGATCCTCACGATCCCAGGAGCCTTCGTGGTGGCGTGGCTCACGTACCTGCCGGTGAGGGCGCTCGCGTGAGGATCGGGCGCCGGCCGCTGTTCTTCCTGGGCGTGGCGGTCCTGTGCCTGCTGCTCAGCCCGGTGACGCCGGCCGAGTTCCGCTGGCTCGACTACGCGATGGCCGGGCTGGCCGCGTTCTGGGCGCTCGCCCTCGGGCTCGAAGAGGTCGTGACCTCCCGCGACGCCGAGCGCCGCCGCCGAATGGGCGGGTGAGGCGCGAGGCCCGGGAGGGTTCGAGGGCCGGGCGCCGCACTACGCGTGCTTGAGCACGATCGACTCGATCACGTTCGCGACGTTCTCCAGCCCGTCGAGCGCGTCCTCAAGGTTCTCGATGACCTCCTTCCAGCGGAGGACGTCCATCGCCCGGTACTCGCCGGAGAACAGGTCCGCCACCGCGTGGCGGTAGAGCTGGTCGCCCTCGTTCTCGAGCGTGTTGATCTCGATCCAGTAGGGCTCGAGGTGGTCGCGGTTCATCTTCGGCAGGAGCTTGAGCGCCTCCTCGGTCTGCTGCGCGGCGCGCAGGAGCACGTCGATCTGCTGCTTCATCTGGGGGAGCGGTTGCTCGATCTGGTGGAGCAGGAACAGGTCGGACACGGCCTCGATGGAGTCGAGCACGTCGTCCAGGGCGGTCGCGAGCTGGTAGATGTCCTCGCGGTCCATCGGCGTGATGAACGAGGTGTTCAGGCGCCGGATGATGGAGTGAGTGACCTGGTCGCCCTCGTGCTCGCGATCGGAGATCCGTTTGGCCTTCAGGTCAACGTCGCGATAGTCCTCGACGAGGTCCTTCAGCAGTTCGGTCGTCTCGCGCAGGTTGCGGGCCGACTCGACGAACAGGTCGAAGAACTCCTCCGCCCGCTGCGAGATCTTGAGCTTCACGTCGCCTCCTCCGGGCTTGCGAGCCCGCCCGGCCCGGGTTCGTCGGGCCGGTGCGCCCGCCGCAGATCATACGGGGGTATGGGATCCGCGCGTTGGCGCCGGCCGTCGGGAGGGACAGGGCCCCTCAGATCGCCCGGAGCGTGCGTCGGGGGCCCGCCAGAGCCGGAGCAGGGGCTCGAACCCGTGAGGGCGCGGAGCCCTCCGACGCCCTGCGGTAGGCTCGCCGCCGATGATCACCTGCCGAACCTACCGCGACGGCGGGCTCGAGGGCGAGCGCCCGTTCGACCCGACGGCGATCGAGCGCGGGAGGGCGGAGGGACTCCGGCTGTGGCTCGATGTGGTCGACCCGACGACGGATGAGCTCGAGGAGCTGCGGCGGACCTTCGGGCTGCATCCCCTGGCCCTCGAGGACAGCCGCAACTGGGGTCAGCGGGCCAAGGTCGAGTTCTACACGGAGGCGGGTCACCTGTTCGTTGTGGCCCATGCGCTTCCCATGGACGAACGGGGTCAGGTGGTCGACCGCGAGGTGCATCTGTTCGTCGGGCAGCGCTCCTACCTGATCACGGTGCGTCGGGAGCCGGCCTCCGCCCTCGTCCTGTACGTGCTGTTCAAGCGGCGGGATTGGCTGTAGCGATGTGCCGGGCGCTCACGGTGCTGTGCGTCGCCGAGGACGCGGAGTCTCTTCTGGCGCTCAAGCGCGCGGCGGTCTCGGCCGACTGGGAGCTCGCCCCCGGGGCGTGCTCGGAGGCCGAGGCGCTCGAGCAGCTCGAGTCCGAACACCCGCACGTCGTGGTCGTGTTCGGGGCGTTCGGGCCGCTCGTCGAGGCCATCCGCGATCGGGTCCCCTACGTCCGGATCGTGGCGGACCGGGACCTCCCGGGCGCGAACGCCGTCGTCGCCTCGCTCGCGGAGGTGCGGGCGGCCGTCACGGGTCTCCCGCGCCCGGGCGGTCCGGTCCGTGGGGGGTGAATCAGGCGCACCCCCAGGCGCCCCAGCCGTCCTCGTGGGCCATCCGGATCGACACGATCACGTTCGCACGCCCGTTGAACACGGACCGCTTGGGGAACCCGTAGGACGTGGCCCGTTCCGGCCAGTAGCGGGTCGACTGCTGGAACACGCCAGCGTATCCGCCGGTGTTGTAGGCCTTCGGGTTGAGACCGGACTCGCACGATGCGACGTCGACCGCCTTGGCCGGGCCTCCGGAGACCTTCCACCGGTGCGCCGCGCATCGGATCAGCCGTTTGACCTGGCCCTTGCCCCGGCGCCAGGGATAGTCGCAGACCCACCCCGGAACCGTGCGCGCGGAGCTCGATCGGACCCGGGCCGGTCCGCTCCCGAGCCCACCCGTGGGTCGTGCCGCCCCCGCGGCCCCGATCGGGAACGCGAGGAGCGCCGTGAGCGCGAGCGCCGTGACGACGGCGCGGCGCCGTTGGTTGGAATGTGCCATTGGTGGTCTTCACCCCCGCGGCGGACCGTGACTGGCGGCCAGGTCCCGTCGGCCGGAGCGGGCGCGCCCGGCCGACCCGCGGCAGGTCGCGGGTGCTCCATCACCTCCTTGGGCTCGTGTGTCCTCGACCCGTGACCGCTCGGGCGCTCGGTCCCGGCGCCCGCCGCCGGGCGTGCGCCATCCGCTCCTGGGCTTGGAGGGAGGTCGCACCGGGACGGCGGGAGGATCGGATCGAGCGTCCGATCGGTCGGGGCGAACCTAGCAGCGGCCGCCGACACCCGAGAACGCACCGAAGGGCAACGCCGCTGACCCCGGGTCAGCTCGACGGCCGGGTACGATGGGACGGTGCCGACGAAGGTCCTGCTTGCGGCTCCGCGCGGCTACTGCGCCGGCGTGGAGCGCGCCGTGGACGCGGTCGAGCGCGCCCTGGCCGCGCACGGGGCGCCCGTGTACGTGCGCAAGCAGATCGTCCACAACCTGCACGTCGTCCGCGATCTCGAGGCTCGGGGCGCCGTCTTCGTGGAGGAGTTGAGCGAGGTCCCCGACGGTGGGGTCGTGGTCCTGTCGGCCCACGGAGTCGCGCCGGCCGTCCACGAGGAGGCGCGCGCTCGGCGGCTCGCCGTGCTCGACGCGACGTGCCCCCTCGTGACCAAGGTGCACCTCGAGGCGCGCCGGTTCGCCGAGGCCGGACGAACGATCCTGCTGATCGGCCATGCCGGGCACGAGGAGGTCGTCGGCACGACCGGGCAGGCGCCCGAACGAACGATCCTGGTGCAAAGCGTCGAGGAGGCGCGCACCGTACAGGTTCCCGACCCCGAGCGGCTCTCGTATCTCACGCAGACCACGCTGTCGGTCGACGAGACCGAGGAGATCGTGGCGGTGCTTCGCGAGCGGTTCCCCGGGATCCA
>JAJPHY010000006.1 GCA_021325015.1 Actinomycetota bacterium
CGGCCGGAGCGGAGCTTCTCCTCCGCCTCCTTGCCGTGCTCGATGATGATGGCGAGCTCGACCTCCTCCTCCTTGGTGAGGAGTGGCTCGCGCGCCGCGGCCTCCAGGTACAGCCGAAGGTCGTCGGCGTCGTCCGTTCCGAGCGGGCGTGCGGGTTCTGGCATCTACTCCTTCACTCTCCCCTCGAAGCCTCGTGGAGGGCGTGCTGACCCCGTTGAGGTCTTCGGGACCTGACGTCGTGCGTATGGGCGGCGGGCACACCAAATCCGGCCGCCCCCCGGCCTCTGGATCCCATGGTAACGACGTGCTCCCGTCTTGTAAAGGCCGTCGTCCAAGGAAGACCACAAGAAAACCGCAGCTATTCCACGCTGTTTCGGACCCGAACGACCCCGCGGTCGGGAGCCAGGCGAGCCGATGCCGCCCTGACGTGCGGCCAGACGAGGGCCTGCCGCGGCAGGCGCCGCCCGACCCTCCGAAGCAATGTCGCCGCCGCCTCGAGCCCGGCCTCGCGAGCCGGGCTCCACGCCAGGCCGTAGGCCGCTCTCAACCGGCCCGGGAGCAGGCCGGCAGTGACCAGGGCGAAGGCTTCCCTGGCGGGAAGGAGCAGGCGCGGGACGGGAGGCCGGAGTATCTCGCCGGCGAGCCGGCGGGCCTCTCCTGACACCTCGAGGCGGGCGACCGCTTCATCGAGATAGCGGTCGAAGTCGGCCAGGCGATGCGGCAGCATCTCGGCCGGAACCGAGAACGCCTCGGCGAACGCCTTCATCTCCTGGTAGTAACGCTCGCGCTCGGCCCCCGACAGCGGGGCCACGAAGCGCTCGTACGCCACCAGCGCCGAGTCGACGAGCGTCGCGTGAACCCAGAGCAGGAGCTCGGGATCCAGGGCCCCATAGGCGCGGTCGCCCCTGCGGCCGGTGACCCGGCCGTGGATCGCGGCGACCCGGCGGGAGACCGCGCTCACCTGCTCTCGATCTCCGAACGCCACCGTCAGCGCCGCGTCGAGCGTCCTCCAAAGCCTCGCGAAGGCGTTCGCTTCGAAATCGCTGTGATCGGCAACCCCGGCCGCCACGAGCGGATGGGCGATCTGCATGAGGAGGGCGCGTCCGCCTCCGAGCGCCGTGAGAACCTCGCCGTTCACCCTCCACACCATGCTCCCGGGGCCGAACAGCCCTGCATCGCCCGGGCGCCCCAACACCGGCCGCGGGAAGCCCTCGACGACGTCGCGCACGCGAACGCGGCTCACGGCGCTTCGGTGGGTGCGTTCTCCTCCTCACCCATCAGGAGCTCCCGGATGCCGGTGCGCTCTCGCAGCCTCGAGGACCTCGACTCCGGGTCGAGCGGGGCCGACCACGGCGTGGACGGGTCCAGAGCGGGCGCAGCGTCCGTCTGCCGGTCACCTCGAGACGCACACCGACGTGACCGGCGCCAGCCGAGGCGCGACCGTCCGCCACGTCGCACCGGCGTCCACGGAGCCGAAGACCTCGCCCGAGGTCGCGCCGAAGTACAGACCGAGGGGCTCGCGCTCGTCGCGCCCGAACGCCTGCCGGAGAACGGTGAGGTACGCGTCGCCCGAGGGAAGGCCCTCGGCGCGCGGCGCCCACGACGTCCCCGCGTCGGCGGTCTCGTACACGCGAAGCCGGCCGTCGGGAGTGACCCGATCCACATCCGCAACGAGCGGGATGACGAACGCGCGGTCTGGGTCGTTCGGGTGGACCACCAACGGGAACCCGAAGTCCGAGGGGAGGCCGGCGGCCACGTCGATCCACGACTCCCCGGCGTCGTCCGAGCGGTAGACGCCGCCGTGGAACTGCATGAACAGACGCTCTGGCCGGACCGGCGCCCGGTGCATGTTGTGCACGCACAGGGCGAGGGTCGACGCGCGAGCTTCCTCGGGTAGATAGCGGGCCACCAGACCCGCGTTGCCGCTCCGCCACGTCGATCCCCCGTCGTCCGTGAGCCAGACCCCCGCGGCCGAGATGCCGATCGCGAGGCGGGCGGGATCGCCGGGCCATGGGCAGATCGAGTGGAGCGCGAGCCCGCCGGCTCCCGGCTGCCAAGACGGCCGCGACGGCTGGTCCCACAGACCGCGGTTGAGCTGCCAGGACATCCCGCCGTCCTCGCTGCGGAAGAGCGCGGCGGGCGCGACGCCCGCCCACAGCACGCCGTCCTCGACGCCGGGCTGGATCACCCAGATTCGCTGCACCGCCTCGCCGGCGTCGTCTGGGAACCGCGGCCCGTCGGCCTGCTCCCAATCCGATGAGGTCGGGTCCTCCGAGACGTACAGGTGCGGGCCGTACTGCCCGTGAGTCACGGACGCGAGGTACCGGTCCGAGCGCGGGTCGCGCACCGCGTACTCGACGGTGACGCCCGGAAACACGCGGGCCGCGATCTCCATCGGGCCGCCGCGCGGACCGCGGAGCACGAACAGGCCCTTGCGCGTGCCGACGAGCACCTCGGTTCCGTCCGCGCTCAGGGCTCCACCCGAGATCGCGGGCAGCACCTGGATCCGGTCGCCCCCGGCCACGGACGCACCGGCATCGACGCGCTCCCCGTTCACGAAGACGCCCACGTGCTGTCGGATCCGTCCGCGCTCGTCGAGCACCCAGCCGCTCAGCCGCGGGTGGATCCGTTCGAGCTCGCGGAGCACGTCCGCCACCGTCGAGCCCTCGACCTCCACCTCGCCGCGTCCTCCCGCGAGGTCCCGAAGCGGGGGACGAAGCCTGACCACCGCCATGGGGAGCGAGTCTATCCATCTTCGACGACCGCCGGTGACCTCGATCTCGACGAGGATCGCGGGGTCGATGAAGCGAAGGCCGCCGACGGTGGTGTTCGCGGGGCGGACGTCGCGAAACACCTCGCCGTGCGCGCGAGCCGCTTCCTCCCAGGCGGTCTCGTCCGCGAGCAGGATCGTGCCGCCTGGAGCGTCCGCGGTAGGCTGACGTGCCGTGGCCTCGCTCGAGCTTCCCGAGAGCCGGTTCGCCGACGTGGGCGGGCCGGTGCACTACGTGGAGTGGGAGGGGCCGAGCGACCGCACCTTCGTCCTCGTTCACGGCCTCGGCGGTTCCCACCTGTCGTGGATGCTCGTCGGGCCGCAGCTCGCCCGGTACGGCCGGGTGATCGCGGTCGATCTCGCGGGGTTCGGCCGCACGCCCCGAGACGGACGGAGCAGCAAGCTGTCCGCCAACCAGGTGCTCCTCGCCCGGTTCCTCGACGAGGTCGTCGGCGGGCCGGTGATCGTGGGCGGGAACTCGATGGGTGGAGCGATCGCGATGCTGCAGGCCGCCTACGAACCGGCGTCGGTGGAAGGAGTCGTGCTCACCGCCTCCGTGTTCCCGTGGGCTCGCGGCGGGGTCCCTTCACCGCTCGTGATGACGGGCTTCGCGCTCTACCGGGCGCCGGGGCTTGGAGAATGGGCCGTTCGGCAGCGGTTCACGCGCCTGTCTGCGGAGCGAATCGTCCGCTTCGGGTTCCGTCTCGTGGCCGCCGACCCCGCTTCGATCCCCGAGGACGTGGTGCGAGCCCACGTCGATCTGATGATCGAGCGCCAGGAGGATCCAGACCTCGGACCCGCCTTCCTCGAGGCGGCCCGCTCGCTGCTCGACCTGGGACGTCGAGGAGACGTGGCCCGGCGCGTCCTCGAGGCCGTGAAGTGCCCCGTGCTCGTCCTGCACGGCTACGAAGACCGGCTGGTCCCCGTCGCGTTCGCCCGCGCCGAGATCGAGCACCACCCGAACTGGCGCGTGCGGCTGCTCCCGGGCGTCGGGCACGTGCCAATGCTGGAGGCCCCCGACCGCTGGCTCACCGCCGTCGAGGAGTGGGCCGAGGAGATTCGGTCCGGGACGGCCGAACCCTAGACGCCCGCCGCCTTGCAGAGCTCGGCGAGCGACTCGTCGATCGCCGCCGCAAGGAGTTCGATGTCGGGCATGCCGTCGCGGTCGCCGGTCAACCCGAACGCCATCGTCCCGCCGAGCGACGTGCAGGCGATCGAGAGCGCGGCGTTCTCGCCAATGGGCATCGACGGGTAGGTCGCAAGGAGCTTCGCGCCGGCCAGGTACAGGGGTTGCTGCGGTCCGGGGATGTTCGAGACCACGAGGTTGAACCACGGGCCGCGCGAGGCGAGCTTCGCCGCCGTCGCGAGCATCCCGCCCGGAGCGTAGGCGGCCAGGCCGACGATGGCGTCGACGCTCATGGCCATCATCGACTCCTTGAGATGGGCCGTCCGCTTGCGGATCGCCGCGAGACGTCGCCTCGCCGACATCGCCCCGACCGGGATGTCGAGGAAGGCCGGCGCGACCCGGTTGCCGAGTCCCTGCTCGCCCGGCGCCCGCACCGAGACCGGGACCATCGCCCGAAGCGCCCGGCCCCGGGTCGGCTGTCCGCGACTCCGCAGCAGCCGGTGCAGCGCCCCGCCCACGACCGCCAGCACGACGTCGTTCACCGTCCCGCCGAGTGCGTTCTTCACGTCCCGGTACCGTTCAAGGGGGGCCTCCGTCATCGCGAAGCGCCGGTTCGGGCCGACCCGCACGTCGAGCGGCGAGACCGGTCGGGTGCCGAGGTCGAGCAGGCTCCGCACGCCCGCCAGCACCGAGCCGAGCCCGAGGGAGGCGAGGTCGGGTGCCTCCCGAACACGAGCGACCGCCGCCGCCAGGGCTCGCGCCGGGTGGGCGAGCTGCTCCCTGAGCGCGTCGGCCAGGAGCTCGGCGGGGCCGGGCTCCGGTTCCGGGTTCCAGGGTGGGGGCGGCTCGCTGACCCCGGAGCGCGGCTCCAGGTCGTAGACGGCAGCCGCGAGCTGCATCGCGGCGATCCCGTCCAGCATCGCGTGGTGCACCTTCATCAACGTCGCCACGAGCCCGCCCTCGAGGCCCTCGATCACGGTGAGCTCCCACAGGGGACGTGACCGGTCGAGGGGCCGCGAGAGCGCCCGCTGCACGAGATCGGCGAGCTCACGCCGGCCGCCGGGAGCCGGGAGCGCGGCCTGGTTCAGGTGGAGCCCGAGGTCGAAGTGCGGGTCGTCGACCCATACCGGGAGTGCGAGGCCGCCCGGCACCTCGAGCACCTTCTGGCGGAACCGAGGGACGAGGTGGATTCGCGAGGCGATCACGTACTCGATCTCCTCGAACCAGGGGCGGGTCGGATCCGGCCGGGTCGAGGGATCGAAGACCGAGAGGCCGGCCACGTGCATGTGGGTCGGCGGTCGCTCCAGGTACAGGAACGAGGCGTCGAGCGGGGTGAGCCTTTCCCAGGCCATCTCGCCACCCAACGTATCGCTCGGAGCCCGGCAGCGAAACGGGCGCGACCCACCGCCCGCGTCTGTCTTGGGGTTCCGCGCTGGCGATGGCGATCGCCGTCCTCGGGATCCTGGTGGGCTCGAGCTGATCCGAACCACGCGGCGCCTGCGCCGGGGGGGACTGACGAGAGGCGCGGGCTCCCTGCTACGGGCCGGGTGTCAGTGGCGCGGTCGGCTTCGCGCGAGAGAGGCTCGCAGCGACGGCGCCGACGACGATGAGCGCGCCCCCCACCGCCGTTCCCGGCGTCACGGTCTCGCTCAGGAACAGCCACGCGAGGAGCGCCGCCGCGAGGGGCTCGGTCGCGGCGATGATCGCCGTCCGAACCGCGCCCAGCCGGCGGAGCCCGGCGAGGGTGCACACGAATGCGCCGGCGGTCGCGGCTCCCATCGCGGCCAGCGCCGGCCACTCGGCGCTCGAGGGCCATCCCGCCTGGCCCGAGACAAGCGCGAAGGCCGCCAGCCCGAGCGATGCCCCGGCGCTCGTCCAAAGCGCGCTCGTGAACGGGTTCGTCCGGCGGAGGACGCGATCGGCCCCGACGAGGTAGGCACTGTAGGTGGCCGCCGACGCGAGCGCGAACAGCACGCCGACGGTCTGGATCGAGATCCGGCCGCCGGTTCCCACCACGACCCCCGCTCCGATGATCGAGAGCGCAAGGGACAGCGTGGCCAGGCGCGCCGGCGGGCCGGCTCCGAGCGCCCACGAGCCGATCGCCACGAGCACGGGGTAGACGAAGAACAGGAGCGTGACCGCCGCGGCCGTCCCGTGGTTCAGCGCGGCGAAGAAGCAGCCCGACTCCACGCCGTACCCGAACACGGCGAGCGCCGCTAGACCCGAGCGCTCGCTCGGCGCCGCCACCAGCGGACGCCGGAGCGACACGAGCACGATCGCGAGGAGGATCGCGCCGATCCCGAAGCGGAACGCGAGCACCGAGGGCACGGGCAGACCGTGCCGGAGGGCGACCTTCCCCATCACAACGACCGCTCCGAACTGCACGGACGCGGCCACGATGAGCGCCCCGCCGATCGCCTCGTCCCGGATCCGCCGGACGCGAACGCTACCGGCCGTCGACAAGCTCGATCCGCATGCGCTTGAAGCCCTTGCCCTTGCTCTCGGTCTTGACCACGCGCACCCGCCCAACCTCGGCCGTCGAGCGGACGTGCGTGCCCCCATCCGCCTGCCGGTCCAGACCCACGATGTCAACCACCCGAATGGGGTCGACCTTCTCCGGAATCAGGTTCGCCTTCGTGCGGATGAGGTCGGGGTCGGCCAGCGCCTCGGCCCGTGGGAGGAACGAGACGAGCACCGGGTGGTTCTCCGCGAGCGCGGCGTTCAGCTTGTCCTCCACCGCGCGGCCAAACGCTTCGGAGATCCGCTCCAACTCGAAGTCCATCCGGGCCACGCCGGGCTCCATGTTGCCGCCGGTCACCCTGGCCCCGTACTCGCGATAGACGACCCCGGACAGCGCGTGCAGGGCGGTGTGGGTCCGCATGAGCAGGTACCGCCGCAACCAGTCGATCTCGGCGACGACCGGGGTCCCCGGGGGCGGCGGCTCGCCACCCTCGAGGACGTGGACCACCTCGCCATCCCGGCGGACGGTGTCGAGGACCCGGGCGGTCCCGCCGTCCCAGCCGAGACGGCCGCTGTCCCCCGGCTGGCCCCCGCTTCGCCCGTAGAACACGGTGCGGTCCAGGACGAGGCCGTCCCCGGTCACGGTCGACACCCTTGCCTTGCAGGTCCTCAGGTACGCGTCGGTGGCGAACAGCTCCTCGGTCACGCCCCAGAGCCTACGAGTTCAGGAACCAGGGCGTGCGGCCGATATCCCGAGCGGGGGACACCGTGACACGATCCGAACGGGCGCCACGGCTGATCCTGCGGTTCGCCGCGGGCAGCCTCGTCGCGTTCCTGCTCGTGGGCGTGGGCGTGGGCGCCCTGGTCGTCCACTACGTGCGCGGGCGGGTCGAGCGCATCGGGACCTTTCACGCCCAGTTCGTGGCCAGGGCGGTGCTGGCGCCCGCGTTTCGGGGTGTCGACCTCTCGGCCCCCGTCACCGGATCCGAGCGCGCCCGCCTCGACGCTCTGCTCGCGGAACGCCTGTTCTCGGACGGCCGCGACGTGCGGATCAAGATCTGGCGTCCGGACGGGCTGATCGTGTACTCCGACGAGCCCGCCCTCATCGGGCGCTCGTTCCCGGAGGAGGTTCCCGATCTCCGCGAGGCTCTGGAGGGGCGGGTGGTGGCGGGGATCTCGGACCTCTCCGAGCCCGAGAACCGGTTCGAACGGAACCTCGGCTCCAAGCTCTTCTTCACCTACGAGCCGTTCCGCCTGACGCCGGGCGGACCGATCGCGGCGATTGCCGAGATCTACCAGAACTACGCCTGGATCCAGGGGGACATCGACGGGCTGTTCCACTCGCTGCTGCTCCCGTTCGGCGTGGGCGTGCTCGTCCTGTACGCGATGCTCCTGCCGATCGCCCTCCGGGCCTCCCGCGAGCTCCGTCGCCAGAACACCAGGCTGAACCAGCTCCTTGCCCTCGAGCAGCAGACCGTGGCCGAGCTCCGTGACCTGAACCGCCGCAAGGACGACTTCGTCGCCGCGGCCTCGCACGAGCTCAGGACCCCCCTGACCTCCATCATCGGGTACGTGTCGACCCTGAAGGGCGACCTCGGGGCGGCCCCCGAGACCCGCGTTGAGTTCGCCACGGCCGCCGAGGCCCAGGCCAAGCGTCTGATGCGTCAGATCACCAACCTGCTCTCCGCGGCATCCCTGCAGCAGGGATCACGGCCCATCGTGATGGAGCGCGTGGACTTCGACCAGCTCGCCCGCCAGGTGGCCGCGCAGCTCTCACGAAGGCCGGAGCGCGTGCAGGTGCGGGTGCCGAACGACGTGGCGGTGGTCGTCACGGATCGCGGTCGCGTCGAGGAGATCCTCACCAACGTGCTCGACAACGCGCTCAAGTACTCCCCCGACGACACGGTGGTCGAGATCGGCGCATCCGGCGGGGAGGGGAGCTTCCGGTTCTGGGTTCGCGACCGGGGGATCGGCATCGACCCCGCCGACCGAGAGGCGATCTTCGAACGCTTCCACCAGACCGACCAGTCCTCCACCCGACGATACGGCGGGGTCGGTCTCGGGCTGTTCCTGGCGCGCGGCCTGGTCCAGGACCTGGGGGGCTCGATCGGGGTCGAGAGCGCTCCGGGAAGGGGCAGCACGTTCACCGTGACGATCCCGGTCGTGGCGGCTCCGGCGGGCGGGCCGGTGTCGGAGGAGACGGTCCGCGAAGCCGTATCGCGCAACCTCCCCGTGTGAGCCTCGCAGTTCGGCCTCGAGCTCTTCAGGCTCCGGCCAGGAACGAGGCAACCCTCGGCACGAGGGTGGGAATCGCCTCGAAGAGCGCGCCCTGGCTCTCGAACGTCAGGAGCTCGGCGTTCGGCAGCACCCCCGAGAGGATGCGCCCGAGCTCCGCCGGATGGATCTCGTCCCCCTCGATGCAGATCAGGAGCGTTGGCGCGGTCACGCGGCGCAGAAGGTCGCGGTCGGGGACCGGCCAGTCCTCGATCACCTCCCGGATCGCCCGCGCCACTCCGTCCGGGTGGTCGTGGTCCAACATGACCTGGTCGATCGCGAGCTTCCACGGCGCCTGCAGGTACTCGGCCGCGCGTTCGGGATCCGACACGATCGCCCGGAGGGCCTCCTCCGGGCTCTTGCCCTCGAGCTTGGCCGCGAGCTCCCGATATCGCTCCTTGAACGCGAACGGGCGGTCCAGGCCCGCGGGCAGGAGCCACACCATCCGTTCGAACCGATCGGGTCTGCGGACGAGGAGGTTCGCGATGGCCCCGGCCCCCAGCGAGGTGCCGACGGCGCACGTGGCGCCGTAGGCATCGGCCACCGTCTCGAGGTCACGCGCGAAGTCCGCGAACCGGTAGCCGGTCGTGGGAGCGCTCGAGCGTCCGTGGCCCCGGAAGTCGAAACGGACCTTGGTTCCGGGAACGAGGGGGGTGAGGGCGGCGAGCTCGTTTCGGTTGTTCGTCAGGCCGTGCGCCACCACGGTGACGGGCTCGCCCTCGCCGTCCACCTCGACGTGGAGAATCGCGTCTCCGCTGCTCACCTCGGGCATGTGTGACCTCGTGCCCGCGTACGATAGCGGAGCGGGCCGGGATCGAGGCCGCGACGGGGCGAGGCCCGAGGGGTTCGAGGTCCGAGGGACCGCGTCCGCACGTCAGCGAGGACGGCTTTAGAGCGCCCTCCCGTTCCCGGCGCGAAGGCCCGGGTCCGCCACGTCGTCCCGGGTCGGAAGCTGGTCGCGAAGACGCTCCGCCCACCGGAAGATCACCAACGTGACCGCGAGGAACACGAGCCCCGACCCGATCAGGATCAGCCGAACCCGGCGGTCGCTCCACACCAGGGCGAGCACGAGCGCCGGCACGATCCACCCGAGGTTGTAGGCGATGTCGAAGAGGCTGAACCCCCGTCCCCGGAAGTCGTCCGGAAGCGCCTGCTGCATGATCGTGTCGGCCGAGATCTTGCCGAGGAAGAATCCGAGCGCGCCCACGAACGTGATGGCCGAGTAGCCGAGGATCGTCTGCACCCCCCCGAACAGCACCACGCCGATGCCCATCGCGGTCATCGCGCCGATCAGCAGCCGGTGGGGCGCGACCCTGTCCTTCAGGCGCTCGGCGAGCACCATGCCGATCGCCGCTCCCACGGCGCCGAAGGCCCCGGCGATCGCGACCACCGTCTTGTCCGAGCTCGGGCCCGAGAGCAGGTTTCGGGCCTCGAGCGCGAACGCGAGGGCGACGAACCCGAAGAACTCCATCCGCAGCGCCTGGAACGCCGACAGTCCGAGCGCCGCCGCCGGCCGGCCGAAGACCTCTCGCAGGCCGCTTCGGATGTCCCGGAGAACGCGGCGCACCTCGTCGGCGAACCGGGTCACCCGGCGCTCGTACTCGAGGCGCTCGACCCGCCCGGCGACGACGGCCGCTACGAGGTACAGGGCCGCTCCGGCGAGCGCGACGATCCAGGCCGGCGCGACGGCGGTCCCGACGAGCGCCACCCCGCCACCCATGACCTGGAAGATCGCCCCACCCGCCTGCGAGAGGCCGTTGGCCTGGAGCAGGTCCCGGCCGTGCACGACGGCCGGCAGTCCGGCCGACTTGATCGCGAGGAGCATGCGGGTGCAGGCCAGGGCGATGAGGATCGCGACGATCAGGACGACGTCTGGGAGCGCATCGCCCGCGGCCGCCAGCGCGAGCGCCGCGACCGCGACGACTACGGCGCGGAACAGGTTCGACCGGATCAACAGGAGCTTGCGGTCGTAGCGGTCGATGAACGCCCCCACGAACGGGCTGAGGAGCGTGTACGGGACGTACAGCGCCAGCACGACGACGAGCAGATATCGAGTGGACGGCGCGGTCGTGACGTCGAACCCCTTCTGGCCGCCGAACGCGATCGACTTCGCGAGCGAGGCCTGCACGATCCCGTCGGCCGCGAGCGCCACGAACTGGGTCCCCATGAGTGCGGCGAAGCTCCGGTTGGAGAACACCGCGAACATCGCGGCGAAGAAGCGCGAGACCCTCTCCAACGCCCGATCCAGCCAGGCCTTGCCGAAGCGGAACGCGGCCGCGGCCGCAACGGCGATCCCAAGCGTCGCCCACCCGTCGGCGGTCGAGTAGGGTCCGCGCGTCACGGCCACGAGCGCGATCCCCGACAGCACCACCAGCGCGAACGACAACGCCGGGACGAGCGCCACCGTCACCCACCCGTCCTCCAGCTCGAACCAGGGAGCGGCGATCGCGCCGGGCAGCGCGATCAGCAGCGCGAGGCCGAGGAGAACGCGAAGCGTATGCCCGGGGTTGCCGAGCGGGCCGGCGTGGTCCGCGTAGAGAGCCGCCGTCTGCCGCTCCGCGCTGCGGGCCGCGGCCACCGCCTCCGGAGACGGGCTCGCGAGATTCGGGCCGGTCACGACGGCGAGGTCGTTGCTGATCTTGATCAGGCTTGAAGGCGTCGGCGTCGCATCCAGCAGCGCCGCGTTTTCCGTGTTTCCGTTGAACTGCCGCACGAGGAAGGCGATCGGCGGCTTCGAGTATCGCTTCAGTCCTCTCTGGAGCTCGTCGTAGAAGCCCCGCGCCATCTTGTTGTAGGTTGGATCGGTCAGGATCGTCGGCTCGTTCCGCAGGAAGTTCTCCACGCTCCCGAAGTACGAGAAGTCCCGCTGGATCGCGTCGCCGGGCAGGCCGGTTCGGGACACGTTGGTGAACGTCTTCGCCCACCCGTAGGACTGGTACGTGTCGCCGAAGTTCAGGATGAACACGATGGGTCGGTTGGGCTCCCGCTCCACGATCGCGCTCGCCGCCGCGAGGGCGGTGCGCGTGGGCTGGTCGATCCACTGGTTGTTCGGATTGGCCCACTGGGAGGCGTCTCGCCCGCGCACCCAGATGAACGCGAACGCCACCACCACGGCGGCCAGCCCGACTGCCGCGAGGAGCCGACGTCTCGCGGTCGGGCGCTCGGAGAGCCACCGGACCAGCACCCAGGCCCCGAGCCCGACGAG
The DNA here is from genome assembly GCA_021325015.1 of Actinomycetota bacterium. Classification (GTDB taxonomy): domain Bacteria; phylum Actinomycetota; class UBA4738; order UBA4738; family HRBIN12; genus JAJPHY01. Next base: position 11,836 of record JAJPHY010000006.1, read on the forward strand.
GGGGAACAACGCCGCCGTCGCGTTCATGAACCGGTAGTAGGGATAGGCCTTGCCGAGGACCCAACCGAACGTGCCGAGCAGCGGGATCAGCCAGAGCGCCGAGATCGTTCCAAACCCGCTCGCCGGCTGCCGCTCGCGCCGGGCGCGCCAGATCGTCCAGCCGATCGCGAGCCCGATGAGCGGAAACGTGATGACCGGCTCGAGCGAGCCCACCCACTGCCAGAGCCGATGCTCGAAGACCGCCTTCGTGTAGGGCGGGGGGAGCGCGGCGTCCGCGAGCGAGCCCTTCACCCCCCAGGGACCGACGAGCCACAGGCCGAGCCCGAGCACCATGCCCGCGCCGATCGACAGCAGGTAGTGCCCGTCGGCCTTGAGGGCCGAGCCGAGCGAGAACCGGCTCGTGACGAAGTGCAGGACGAACACCGCGAGGAGCGACAGGCCGAAGATCACACAGGTCGTTGGATGGGTGAACGCCGCCGTCACGCCGAGCAGGAAGAGCGCCGACCGCGCCCCCCACGACGTCTTGGAGGGAGGAACGAACGCCAGGATCGCCGACAGCACGTAGAGCACCGTGATGTTGTCGAGGTAGCCGACGTACGGCGTCGTCATGAACAGCGCCGCGGTCGCGAGGAGCACCAGCACGAACAGCAACCGATCGCGGTGCACGCGGTACGCGAACGCCCCGAGCGCCAGACCGGCGAGGATCGGGATGCCGACCATCATGAACGCGCTGAACGAGTACAGGTCGATCCCGGCGACCCGCTGCAGCACCGCGCCGAACAGCGGGACCGAGACCCGATAGCCCCCCGAGAACATCGAGAACGGACCCCACTCGCGAGCGATGAGCGCCGGGTCGGCGTGCATGAGCAGGTTCGAGCGCCACGTGTACCAGGCGGGGTCCCGGGTGGGCGCGCTGATCGAGGGATCCTTCAGGAACGTCCACCCGAACGCAACCAGGAGGAGGGCGATGAGCAGGGCCAACGCGCCGGTGGACCACGCGGCGCGGGCGCCGGACTCAGGCACACGGACGACGCCGCGCGCCTCCGCGTCCTTGGTGACCGTCATGCCGCCTGGGTGCCCTTCCGCCGGTTCACGTGCTCGCGCGGGCCTCGGGAAGGCACGGGAGCCCGGACAGCATAGACGACGGAAAGGCGGCCGCGAAGACCCGATCCCCGGCGTGAGCCGGCGCGGGCGTGTGGCGGTTCTTGTACGTCTGCTGCTCCGTCAGGCCCATGAGGTACTCGGACACCTGCTCGAGCGACACCCCGTTGTCGGCGAGCTCGGTCGGGTTCACCCAGATCTCCGTGGCCCGAACCTTCTGGATCAACGGAACGCCGTCCGCGTCGTGGTCGAAGGTCTCCTCCAGGAGGGAGGTGAGCTTGTTGATGTCGATCATGAACGCTCCCGAGACCGCCGGGTCCCGCTGCGTGCCGTGGTCGGCAGTGAGGACCATCGCCCAGCGGCCCGCGCCCACCACGCGGTTGAGGAACTCCACGAGCGTCTTGAGCGCCGCATCCTGATAGCGAACGGCATCGGACATCTCGAGACTGTCGGCACTGAAGAGGTGGCCGATGGTGTCGATCGCCTTGTAGTTCACGAAGAGCAGGTCCGGCACCTCGTCCGCTCCGAACCCCTCGCGCTCGATCACCGTCTCGATGAGCGTGGTCTGGTACGGGGTTCGCGCGGGCGTGTCGAAGCCGTTGTGGAGCTCGGTGAACGGATGACCCCGCCACGCGCCGTCGAGCGTGCCGTCGGCCGCGTCCAGCGTCCGGGTGTACGCGGTGACGGGTGGGAGGGAGTTCACGTAGCTCGGGAAGGTGTAGTACGGAGCCATCTGGGGCGTCAGGTTCCACACGTCGGTCTCGGCGCCGGCGGTGGGCGCGAACTCCGCCTCGCGAGTGACGGCGAGGTCCCGATCGCCGCCTCCCCACTCCGAGCCGTGGCTCATCATCATCAGGTGGGCGGAGAGACTGACCAGGCCTCCGACGAGCGGACGATTGTGCATGTGGAGGTCGTACAGATCCGCGAGCGTCGGTAGGACGAGGAACGAGGGTCCGGCGGCGTTCGGCTTCTGGATCCGACCGTTCACCCGCAGGTACTCGTCGACGAACCCGCTGTGCATCGGGAAGGCACCGGTCCCGATGATCGAGTGGCCGGTCGGCGTGTTCGACGGTGACGAGCCCACGGTCGCGTGGGTGAAGAGCGCGGCGTGCGGCAGCAGCGACCGGAGGTACGGCCAGTCGCCTTTCCACCGGTTCAGCACGTCCCACCCGGCCGAGTCCCACACCAGCGTGACCAGGAGGCGCGGAACCCCGCGGGCGTCCCGCGGCAGCAGGGCCTGCGCCTGCGCCGTCCCATCCGGTGCGTGGAACGCGAATTTGAGGAGCGCCCCCTCGGTGGGCGCGATGTCGGCGAGCGTGATCGGGCGTGGGTAGATCCCGGGACGCACGTAGCCGGGTCCGTAGAGCACGACGGGGACGTCCTGGGTATACGCGTACGGCGTGGCGTGCGTCAGCCCGCCGTTCACGAAGTTCGGGTACCTCGGGATGATCTGGATGTCACCGCTCCGCCCCGGCATGACGCCGCGCCAGGTACGGAGGAGCACCTCGTGGGACACGGCGCCGCAGACCTGTGCGGCGATCTCGCGCTCGGAGACGTCGGGCAAGGCCGACGCGCCGGCCGTGGATCTCGATCCGTTGCCGGCGGCTCCGGTGCAGGCCGAGGTCACCAGACCGAGGGCGAGAGCGATCGTGAGCGAGCCCCGCCTCACGCCCGCGCTTCGGGAAGACACGGGAGCGTCCGCATGATCGAGGACGGAAAGGCCGCCTGGAAGACCTTCTGGTTGGCCTCCGACGGTGGAACGTAGACACCCGCCCCGGCGGTCTGCCCCTTTGTCAGACCCATGATCCACTGAGCGATCTGAGCCAGCGTCGCGCCGTTCTTCCGCAGCTCCTGCATGTTGATGAAGAGCTGCGTGGGTTGTACGAGCTCGACGAGCGGCGTGCCGTCGTCGACGTGATCGAACGCGGCGTTGATCCCCTGGGCGATCGGCGTCGGCGAGATCTGGAAGCCTCCCGAGACCTTAGGCGAGATCATCGCCCCATGGTCCGCAGTGAGCAGCAGCACGTAGTTGTCCTTGCCCACGGTGCGATCGAGGAAGGCGATGAACTCTTCGAGCGCGCGATCCTGAGCCACCACGGCATCGCGCATCTCGAGCGAGTTCATGCTCCAGACGTGACTGATGTAGTCGATCTCCTTGTAGTTCACGTAGAGCAGATCGGGGACGTTGTCGGCGCCGAACCCCTCTCGCTCGATGATGGTCTCGAGCACGCGGGTCTCATAGGGGATCCGGGCCGGGGTATCGAATCCCTGCAAGAGCTGCGCGATGTCGTTTCCCCGCCACTTGCCGTCGATCCGGCCGTCTGCCGCGTCCACGGCCCGAACGTCTTGCTGGAACCCGGGCACGGAATTCACATACGAGGGGAAGCGGAAGTACTGCTGCAGGAGGGGGCTGAGATTCCACTGGAAGGTCTCCGCGCCCAACGTCGCGGCATTTGCTACCTCCCGCGTGACCGCGATGTCCTTGTCGCCACCTCCCCACATCGCCCCGTGTCCGAGCATTCCGAGATGGATGGAGACCGTGGCCAGCTCACCAACGATCGGCTTGTTCCCCATCGCGCGGTCGTAGACGTCGGCGAGCGTCGGCTCGAGGAGATACGCGGGCCCATCGGCCCACGGCGTGGTGATTCGATCGCCGATCGTCAACCGGTGCCCCACGATCCCGTGACGGTCGGGGAAGGCCCCGGTTCCAATCGTCGCGTGGATCTGCGCCGTGCTCGTGGGTGACGAGCCCACCGTCGCATGCGAGTACCACGTACCTCGCGGAATCAACGAGCGGAGGTACGGCCAGGCGTCCTTCCACGTGTCCAGCACGTCCATACCGCCAGCGTCCCAAACCATCGTCACGATCAGCTTCGGAGGCTGCTGCCCTGGCAAGATCGCCTCGTCCATGGGAATCCCGTCCGGAGCGTTGAACTGGTCGAAGTGAAGGAACCTTGCCTCGGTGGGTGCGATGCCCGCGACGGTCACCGGCCGGTTGACGACTCCCCGCGCCGCGACGTGACCGGGGCCGTACCAGAACAGAGGGACGTCGTTCACGTACGGCCACGGGCC
>JAJPHY010000020.1 GCA_021325015.1 Actinomycetota bacterium
ACGACGACGCGGCCACCGGGAGCGAGAAGCCCGACCGCTCGAGGCAGGGAAGCGGTGAGCTCCTCCAGCTCCCGGTTGACCGCGATGCGGAGCGCCTGGAACGTCCGACGCGCGGGGTGGGGGCCGCCCCGCCGCCCTCCAACGGCGCCCGCGACCACGCGCGCGAGCTCGTCCGTCGTCTCGATCCGCCGGCGCGCGCGCGCACGCACGATGGCGGCCGCCACCCGCCTCGACCGCCGCTCCTCTCCGTACTCGAACAGGATCCTCGCGAGCTCGTCCTCCGACGCGGAGTTCACGAGGTCCGCGGCGCTCTCCGCCTCCGGGTCCATCCGCATGTCGAGCGGACCCGGCTGCCGGAAGCTGAAGCCGCGCTCCGGCCGCTCGAGCTGCATCGACGAGACGCCAAGGTCGTAGAGGAATCCGTCGGCCCGGCTCTCCACGGGCATCTCCGAGAACCGGGCGCGGATCCCGACGAACCGCGGTCCGAACCGCGCCAGGCGAGCGGAGGCTCGCTCGAGGGCCTCCGGGTCGCGGTCGACCCCGATCAGGCGTCCGACCCCCGACTCGAGGAGTGCCTCGGCGTGACCTCCCGCCCCGAGCGTCATGTCGACCACGGTCCCCCTTCCCCCGAGGAACCGGATGACCTCGTCCACCATGACCGGCCGGTGGCCCCAGTGGTCGTGCACGCGGACCGTCTCATCCCAGCAGGCGGACGGCGAGCAGACCGAGCCCGAGATACACGGCCGTCGTCAGGGCGGACAGCACGATGAGCTGCAGGCTCTGGCGCAGCTCGGCCACGAGGGGTCCCTTCATCTCCTGCCTCCTACATCGAGCGTTCCCGCCTGGTAGGCCCCGCCGTGACCCTGCTCGTAGCGCTCGTGGGCGTCTCGGGCCCAGATCTCCATCCGGTCGTACACCCCGAGCACCACGGCCTCCTTGCGAATCCCCACCTCCGCCCGCAGTCGCTGCGGGATCAGCAGGCGTCCCTGGGAGTCGAGCTCCACGGCCTCGGCCTTGCCGAAGAACATCCGCGCGTACGCGCGCCCTTCGGCGTCGGAGAGGGGAAGCTCGCGGACCTCACGCGCCCTGCGCTCCCATTCGGCCCTGGGGAAGCAGAACAGGCACCCGTCCTGCCCGAGCGTGAGCACCGCGCCCTCGGCGAACGCCTCACGGAACCGGGCGGGCAGGCTGATCCTGCCTTTCGGGTCGAGCTGGTAGCTGTGCGTGCCGAGCAGTTCGGCCACGCGTCCTCCCCTTCTCCTCCACTGCTTTCCACTTTATGCCACTTGTACTCCACCAGGTCAAGAGGAGAACGTGAAGATGGGTCAAGGACTGTCAACGACAGTCACGAAGGGTGAGGGTGAGATCGCCCGGACGCGGGAGGGCTCGATCGCAGACGAGGCGGAGCTCAGACCCGAGAGAGCCGACCGCTCAGGCCAGGTAGGGTTCCCATTCGGGCTCGAGGCGACCGAGCGAGAGCCGGAACCCGTCCGGGGGGGCGAACGGCCTGCGCGCCAGTCTCAGACCGGCGTCCTCCGCCAGGCGGTTCTCCTTCTTCGCGTTGCAGCGCCGACAGGAGGCGACGACGTTCTCCCCCGTGTGCTCGCCCCCGCGCGAGCGCGGCACGACGTGATCGAGGTTCTCTGCCGGAGCCCCGCAATACTGGCAGACCCAGTCATCGCGGGCGAACACCGCACGACGGGTGAGGGGGGCCTGCGCGCGGTAGGGCACGTGGACGAAGTAGCGGAGCCTGACCACGGACGGCGCCTCGATCGACAGTCGCTCGGAGTGGAACACCATGCCGTTCGACGCGACGACCTCGGCCTTCTCCCTCAGCACGAGCACGACCGCCCTCCTCGCAGACACCACTGCCAGAGGCTGGTGCGACGCGTTGAGAACGAGCGCTCGTCCCATGGTGGGTTGCAGCGAGTATAGCGAGCCCCACCCTCAATCCGGCGCGGGTGCTTGAATCCGAAGAATCCCAGCGTTGTAATCCCGCGGAGGGCGGCGGTGGCCGTCTCCGAGCATCGGGACGCCTGAAAGTTGCGAACAAAGGGGCCGCGCGGGGCGTCCAGCCACTCGGGTTCCGGTCGCCGTCGCCCTCTTTCGCGCGCCGGCCGACTGTGAAACCGTGGCTCAGCCCGCGTGGAGGAACCGAGCCTGAGGATGCCTCGACGGTCGGACCACTCGCGCCACCAGGCCGGGGAGCCGCGACGGGCTCCTCGGTGACATGAGGACGCCATGGGCAAGATCCCGAAGGGAACCGGAAGGCTTGCTTGCCCGTACTCCTCGGTAAGATGGTCGGGTCGGGTGTGGAGGTGGGGATGTGGAGGCTCGGGAACGAGACACACGCGAGTGGGAGCGATTCGCCGAGCGATTCCACGAGATCGAGTCGAACATCGAGAAGGTCGTCCAGGGCAAGCAGCGTGAGATTCGCCTGGCTCTGGTCGCCCTGGTCGCGGAAGGCCACCTCCTGATCGAGGACGTCCCGGGCGTCGGCAAGACGATGCTCGCCAAGGCGATCGCCCGGTCGATCGACTGCTCGTTCCGAAGGATCCAGTTCACTCCGGACCTGCTCCCCACCGACATCACGGGCGTCAACGTCTTCAACCAGGAGCGGGGCGACTTCGAGTTCAAGCCGGGCGCGATCTTCGCAAACATCGTCCTCGGGGACGAGATCAACCGGGCGAGCCCGAAGACGCAGTCCGCCCTCCTCGAGTCGATGGAGGAGCGCCAGGTCACGATCGACACGGCCACCTACCAGCTCGGGCAGCCGTTCATGGTCATCGCGACGCAGAACCCGATCGAACACGAGGGCACCTATCCGCTTCCGGAGGCACAGCTCGACCGGTTCATGATGCGGCTCGCGATCGGCTACCCCGCTCCGGACGTCGAGAGCGAGATCCTCGCGACGCACGGCGTGCGGTCGACGCTCGCCGACCTCGGGCCGGTGACGGACGCGCTCGGCGTTCGCGAGATGATCGAGCGCGCCCGCGAGGTCCACGTGTCCCCGCCCATCCGTCGCTACATCGTCGATGTCGTGGAGGCGACCAGGAGGCATCCCGACGTGTACCTGGGCGCGAGCCCTCGCGCGTCCATCATGCTGCTGCGCGCGGCGCGCGGGCTGGCCGCCGCCGACGAGCGCGACTACGTCATCCCCGACGACATCAAGGCGCTCGCCGCCCCGGTGCTCACCCACCGCGTGATCGTCACCGCCGATGCCGTGATGGGGGGACGCTCGGCGACGGTCGTCCTGGAGGAGATCCTCCAGGAGGTCAGCGTCCCCGTCACCGGGAAGACCTGAGCCATGCCGTCGGGCCGCGGCGTCCTGGTCTTCGCCGCGGGCATCGCCCTGTGGGCCGCCGCCCGCGTCGCCGGCTCCCCCGCCCTGCATATGGTGGCCGTCGGCCTGGTGGTGCTCCCGTTCGCGTCCGCCCTGTTCGCCAGATGGAGCCGCCAGCGGCTGCGCGTGCGACGGCGGCTCTCCGACCAGCGCGTCGCTCCCGGCATGCGCGTCGTGGTCGAGCTCGAGATCGAGAACGAGGCGCCGGCCCCGACGTCGTTCCTCCTGCTCGAGGACCGAGTGCCCCCCTCGCTGGGTCGGCCGGCTCGGCTCGTGCTCGCCGGCATCCCCGCCCGCGCGAGACAGCGGGCCTCCTACACGCTCACGGCCCAGGCGCGCGGCAGGTACACGCTCGGGCCGCTCGTGGTCGACATCTCGGACCCGTTCGCGCTGACGCGAATGCGCATGGAGTTCGATCAGCGGGATGACCTGGTCGTCGTCCCGGAGGTGGAGAACCTGGAGGCGGGATCCTCCTCGCCGTTCGGCCAGGCGAGCGGCCTATCGCTCGCCCGACACCTGTTCCGCACCGGCGAGGAGTTCTACACGATGCGTCCGTACCAGGAGGGTGACGACCTCCGCCGGATCCACTGGCCGAGCGTGGCCCGCAGCGGCGAGCTGATGATCCGGCAGGACGAGTCCTCGCGCCGGGCCAGCGCCGTCCTGTTCCTCGATACGCGCGAGTCCGCGCTGGGAAAGGTGCGCACGCCCGCGTTCGAGCGCGGGGTCTCGGCCGCCGCCTCCGTCGGCGTCCTCCTCGCCCGCTCGGGCTTCTCGACGACCCTGGCGACTTCCCAGATGGCCCCGATGCCGGTCACCGAGGAACGCCTGCTCGAGACACTCGCCGGGATCGGTCACCACACGTCCCGAGCGTTGTCCGCCGGGCTCACCCGGCTGCGTTCCGTCGCGGCCGGCGACGTGACGCTCGTCGCGGTCACCGCTCCCCCGCCACCGACCGAGCTCACCTCGCTCATCCGGTCCGGCGTCGTGTTCGGTCCGAAGATCGCGATCCTCGTGTATCCGGTCGATCCCGAGACGCTCCCACCCGAGCGACAGGCGCACCTGGAAGGTCGCGCCACCTCGGCCCGGCTCTCGCTCTCGCGCTCGGGCTGGGAGGTCCTCATCGTCTCCCCGTCGGGAAGGCTCCGCGACGTATGGCAGCGAACCAGGAATCGCTCGATCGCCCTCAGCATCTAGCCGGGCTGCTCGCGCTCGCGCTGCTCGCGCTCACGACGGCGCTCGCCTTCGGCCGGGCCTACCAGCAGCACGGGCCGACCTGGAGGCTGGTCGCGACCGCCCTCGCCTCGCTCGCGGTCGCCACGCTGTTCGAACGTCGAAGCCTGTTCCTCGCCTCGCTCGTGAGCGCGGCCGCGCTGCTCCTCGTTCTCGGCCTCCTGGTCTTTCCGACGACCACCTGGCACGGGCTTGCCTTGGGCCGAACCCTGCACGCGATCCGCGACGCGCTCGGTCATGTCGGCCAGCAGGCGCGCGTGCAGGTTGCCCCGACCCCGCCCGTCGCCCCGCTGATGATGGCGGGGGTGACGGCCGTCTGGACGGCCGTCTTCTCGGCCCACGCGCTCGCCGTCCGGGCGGGGAGCCCGCTCCTTGCCGCGCTCCCACCGGCGGCGCTCGTCGGGTTCGCGGACACGGTCCTCGAGGACGGAGCCCGTCCCGTCTACGCCATCGCCTTCCTGATCGCCGTGCTGCTCGTCGTGTTCGCCGACGGGCTTCGGCGGATCCGCCAGTGGGGTCCGGTGTGGGGGGTTTCCAGGCGAAGGATCTCCGCGGCGGGGCAGGGCGCCCAGCGCGTGGCGCTCGTCGCCGTGGCCGTCGCCGCCCTGGCCCCCGGAATCCTCCCGGGCTTCCGCTCCGGCGCGCTGATCGACTTCTCCACCGTCAACCGTGGCTCGGTGCACATCGATCCCTTCGTCTCGATCCGTGCCGAGCTCAGGCGCACCGACCCTGTCGACCTCTTCCGCGTGACCTCGACCGACGCGCAGGGGAAGCCCGTCCCCACGTACTGGCGGCTGTACGCGCTCGACCAGTTCGACGGGGCGACGTGGAAGAGCTCGGACCCCGAGGGGGAGCACGCCCGCGTGCTGGCGACCCCGGTGCAGCTCGCCGGAGCGTTCCCGGCCAGCGCGCCGGTGATCCAGCAGCGATACGAGATCCTCGCCGACCTCGGCGACCGGTGGCTCCCGATGGCCTACCCGCCGCAGCTCGTGCAGGTCCCGTTCGGCACGATCCGGTTCGATCAGGACCTCACGGCGGCCATGGCGCCGCGGAGCCTTCCCGCCGGGACCGAGTACGTCGTGGACTCGCGATTCGTCTCGCCCACACCGGAGGAACTCGACCGGGTGAGTTTCGGGCCACCCTCCGAGTACGGGCAGGCCACGTTCGTGCCGACCGACGTGCCGGCGCAGGTCCGACGGATCGCCGAGCAATGGACCGCCGACGCCGCCTCCCCCTACCGAAAGGTCCTCGCGATCCAGGACCGGTTCCTGGACGGCAGCTTCCACTACTCCGTGAACGTGAAGCCGAGCTCGGACGCGAACGCCATCGTCACGTTCCTCACCAAGAGCAAGACCGGTTTCTGCCAGCAGTTCGCGACGGCGATGGCGGTCATGGTGCGCGAGCTCGGGCTCCCCTCGCGAGTGGTCGTCGGGTTCCTTCCCGGGACCCAGTCGGGGACGACCTTCACGGTGAGCACGGAGCAGGCCCACGCCTGGGTGGAGGTCCTGTTCCCCGGCTACGGGTGGCTCCCCTTCGACCCCACACCGCGCGGCCCCAAGCCGCTCGCGACGCCGGGGTCCTACCTCCAGCCCGATTCCCAGCCCTCGTGCGCTCCGGGCAAGCCGGCGTGCGGCGCCTCCTCCGGGTCGACCTCGGGGGCCGACACCGGGGCCGTCACGGGGCCGGCGCGCAAGCTGCTGGCGACGGATCCCTTCCGCCTGACCCGGCCGACCGGGCGGCGGGCGCTCGGGGGAGTCCCGCCGCCGGCGGAGTCCGGATACCTCGCCCTGTACCGGGTCCTGCTGATCGTGCTCGCGGCGATCGCGCTGGCGCTTCTCGCCGGCATCCCGTCGGTGAAGTGGCTCTGGCGCCGCGCCGTCGTTCGCCGGGCGCATCGTCCGAACGAGCTGGTGCTCGCCGCCTACCGGGTCTTCGACGGCGAGGCGGCCGACCTCGGCCTGGGGCGCGCGCCGGGGGAGACGCTCGGCGAGCATCGGGAGCGCTTGCGGCGAACCACCCGCTTCGCCGACGGGCATCTCACGCGGTTGACCGACCTCGCCACGCGAGCCGCCTACGCCCGCGACGAGGTGAGCGCGGAGGACGCTCGGGCAGCGGTGGTGGAGGCCCGGGCCGCGATCCGCGACCTCCGTCGGGGGGCCGGGGTGGCCCGGCGGACGGTGGGCGCCTTCCGACCCGGGATCTAAGAGCGGGACCCCAGCCGCCCCGGGCGGCTCACGTGCCGGTCTTCGTGTGCGCCGCGGCCTCGCGGAGCGCTCGCAGGAACCGGTCCCGGTCCTCCTTGAACTGACCCACCTTTGCCTCGACGCCGCTCGCGATCTCGTCGATCGCGACGAAGAACGCCAGCTGGCCCTCGCGCAGGGCGTCGAGGATCTCGCCGCTGCGGCGCGCGACCTTGAAGATGCTCACGCCGTCGGTGATGAGCTTGACCTCCGACAGGTGCTTGTCGAGCGCGGCACGTCGGTTGAGGTACTCCCAGGCGCGACGGACCCGCTGAAGCGACATTCCCCCGTCGAGCAGAGACTTCACGACCCTGAGCGCCACGAGGTCGCGGAAGGAGTACAGGCGCGGAACCCCGGAGCGCCCGCCGGTCTGCTGCACCGAGGGCTTGACGAGGCCGATCTGGTCCCAGTACCGGAGCTGACGCGGCGTGCACGACGTGAACTTGCTGGCTTGGTGCGCAGTGAACCCCTCCATAGGACGCGCGCCCCCCGAACGTCTCCTCACTCACCGAACACCTGTATCCGTCAGCCCGTCGAGGGAAGGCTCGACGTGCGGTAGACGGTCACGCCCTCGGGGAAGGTGACTTCTTTTACTCCGAGGCGGCACCCCTGGCAAGCGCGCTGGACGTTGCGGGTCGCCGACCCGCGCGTGAAGGACGGCCCCGCGATCCTCAGCCCGCGGCGGGCGGGGTGGGGCCCCGGAAGCGGCCCGAGAGGCGCGCGAGGATCGACGCGATCGAGAAGCGGCCCGACTGCTGGAGGGCGCGGACCTGCTCCTTGCCGAGCTGCTTCAGGTAACGGTAGACGAGCAGGGAGGAGACCAGCATCACGCCGAACCCTCCGACCGCGATCCAGAGCGAGACCGGGAACAGCATCAGCATCACGAACCCGGCCAGGAACGCGAGCGAGGCCCACCGGATGCGGCGGGCCAGGTGGGTGTACAGGGAGGTCCGGGACACGGCCTCCACGAGGCGAGGGTCCTCCTCGGCGAGGCGTCTCTCGATCTCGTCCAGGATGTGCTGTTCGTGGTCGGAAAGAGGCATCCGCTCCCGCCTTTGAACCGCGATCTCAATTATAGGAACGACAACCTTTCAGATTGAAGGGGCTTCCTATCCGTTCCATCGGCGCGAGGTCTCGGGGACTGCAATCCCGCTGGTCAGGAGGGTTCCGCCGGAGAGGACCCGGGCCCGAGGCTCCCGCGTCGGGACGTGCCGCGCGGCCCGCAGACGCCGCGAGCGCGGTTCAGCGGCCGTCGCCGCGCCGATCGAGCAGCGCCGCGGGGCGTGCCGCACCCGGCCCGAACCGGCGCTCGATGCGGTCGAGGGCGACCTCGACGTCGCGACGTCGCTCACCGCGGAGGAGCGCCAGCTGCTCGGCTCCGGCCGGGACCAGACCGGTGGCCTGAACCCCGAGGAGCCGGACGCGTCGGCGGGCGCCGGGGAGTCCGCGGTAGAGCTCGCGCGCGACGCGATAGATCTCGGAGGCGACGTCCGTCGGCGCCGAGAGCGTGCGCGACCTCGTGAGCGTGGTGAAGTTGGCCAGGCGCACCTTGAGGACGATCGTCCGAGCCCGGAAGCCGTCCTTGCGCAGGCGGGCGGCCACGTTGCCGCAGAGCGCGAGGGCCTCGCGGAACAGGTCCTCCTCGGCGTCGAGGTCGCTTGCGAAGGTCTCCTCGTGCGAGACGGACTTCGGAGCCTCGTAGGCCACCACCGGTCGGTCGTCGACCCCGCGGGCGAGCCGTATCAGGTCGTTCGCGTGCTGCTCGCCGATGACGCGCCCCAGGACGGCCGGCGGCGTGCGAGCGAGGTCGCCGACGGTCCTCACGCCGAGCCGCGACAGCGTCTCCATCGTCTTCTCCCCGATGCCCCAGATCGCGCGGGCCGGAAGCGGGTCGAGGAAGGTCTCGACCTCGCCCGCCCGGACGACCACGAGCCCGTCGGGCTTGGCCCGACGGGAGGCGAGCTTGGCCACGAGCTTGCTCGGACCCACCCCGACCGAGCACGCGACCCCGACCTCGCCCCGCACCTCGCGCCGGATGCGCTCGGCGATCCGCTCGGGCGGGCCGAACAGCATCACGGCGCCGCCGACGTCGAGGAAGGCTTCGTCGAGCGCGATCGGCTCGACGAGCGGCGTGACGCCGAGCAGGATCTCGCGGAAGCGGTTGGAGTGGCTCCGGTAGGCCTCGAAGTCGGGCGGGAGGAACACCGCCTCGGGGCACAGGCGCCGGGCGCGGACGGCCGGCATCGCGTTTCGAACCCCGTACGCCCGGGCCTCGTAGGACGCGGACATCACCACCCCTCGCGGCCCGGCGCCCCCCACCACGACCGGCCGGCCGGCGAGCGAGGGGTCCTTGAGGACCTCCACGGAGGCGTAGAAGGCATCGAGGTCGACGTGCAGGATGGGCTCGGTCGTGCGGGTCATCGGTGCGTGGGGGCCGCGACGTGCCGTCGGGCGGCCCGAAGGCCGAGCAGCCCGACGGCGAGCACGACGCATCCAGCACCGACGATCGTGGGGCGCACCACCACGATCGACCCGAGCGCGAGGATGGCCAGGGCCGACACGATCCCCATGGTCTCCTGGAGGGATCCGAAGATGCTGGTGACCCTCCCCCGCTGTTCCTCTCCCGCGACCCGTTGGATGAGCGCCAGCGTCGGGGCGAAGATGAACGAGAACCCGCCGCCCATCAGCGCCTCCCCGGCGAACGCCGCCGCAGACGATCCCACCGAGAACAGCAGCAGTCCGGCTCCCGCCGCCGCCACCCCGCAGGCGACGTAGGTGAGCTCGCGTCCGGCGGCCCCCCGGATGCGGGACACGACCACCGCCCCCACGAAAGCTCCCGCGCCGTGGACGAACCACAGGAACGAGACGGCGCTCTCGCCTCTGCCGAGGGTCTCCTTGATGAAGATCGGCTCGAGGACGAAGAACGTGGTGACCGCGAGCCAGGCCAGACACGTGATCGTGAGATCCAGCCGCAGGTCGGGTTGACGGACGGAGGTTCGAAGCCCCTCCGCCAGGTCGCGCAGGCGGATCGCCGGTCGCTCGCCTCCCTGGCGCACGTCGGGGACGATCAGGTTGAACGCGATCGCCAGCACGCTCGCGCCGAGCGCGACCGCGTAGACGGCGCGGGCCCCCGCCGCCTCGGTGAGGAACCCGCCGCCGAGCGTCCCGACCATCAGCGAGGTCTGGAAGGCCGCCGAGATCGTCCCGTTCGCCTGCACGAGCTGTCCCTCGGGCACGAGCAGGCCGACCAGCGAGGACCGGGCGGGCTCGATCGTGGCAAACGCGATCCCGACCAGGAACGAGGAGGCGTCGAGCCAGAGCACCGAGTCGGCGACCAGGGCGGCGCCCACCGCGGCGACCAGCGCGAGATACCCCCACAGGTTCATCCACTTGGGGCTCCAGCGATCGACGACCATCCCCTGGAACGGGATGAACAGCGCGTAGGGCGCCGAGATCGAGAGCCCGAGCACCGCCATCTGCGCCGAGCTCGCGTCGTAGGCGTAGGCGGCCTGGGCGAACACGGCCGCGAGGAACCCCCAGAAGGCGAAGCCGCCGACGCCCACCCCCAGGACGACCCACAGGAACGGGCGGATCGTGAGGACGTGCGGCGGGAGGGCCCCGGCCGACGGGATGGTGGGCTCGAGCAGGGTCTCCTCGACGACCCCCTGCCGTGTGGTTCGATCCTCCACCGTGACCCCCCCGCGCTCACCAGCCTGCGGAGCCTCCGCTCGCGTGCCAGAGCTTCCTCGGGGCCGCGAGCGGAGCGGTTCCGTGCGCGGTCAGAGCCCGATCGAGTCCGCCCTCCCGGCGGGCGCGCTGGAGCGCGGCTAGGTCCCAGACGTCCTCCGCGATGATACTCACCCCCCTCCGACCGGTCCGCCGCAGCGTCCCCAACACCGCGAGGACGAACGAGTGGAACACCACCCTGGCCACCTTCGGCTGGACCTTCTCGAAGACCGTCACGTCGACCGGTCCGGTGGCGTCGTCGAGCGTGAGGAAGATGATCCGCTGCCCGCTCCGGATCGCCGGAGTCTGGGAGGCGACCTTCACGCCGGCGACCATCACCCGCTCGCCCGAGCGATGTCGGTGCAGGTCCCGGGCGCGAACCACGCCGAGGTCGGCCAGGAGCGACTCGAAGAACGAGATCAGGTGACGGCTCGCGTCCAGGCCCAGCACCTCGAGCTCGGCCCGCACCCTCTCGGCGTCGGTGTACTCGGGCAGGGAGAACGGGCCTCGAGAGGGCCGGTGGGCGGGGTGGGGTCGCGGGGGACGCTTGGCTCCGGACAGGTCGAGAGCGAGCTGATCGCCCTCCCGCTGCGGACGCGTGGTCATCGCGGCGTAGAGCCGGTCGCGGCGCGAGCCGCCGGGGAGCGCGTCGAAGGCGCCCGCGTGGGCGAGCGCCTCCACCACCGGCCGGGACACGACGGTCCGGCGCAGGAAGTCGCCGACGTCGCGGAACGGGTGGTCGGCGCGCGCCTGCAGGATCGAGCGGATCTCCGCGTCCGAGATGCCGTGCACGTCCTTCAGCGCCAGCCGGATCCCGTAGCCCGGGGCGGAGCTCCCCTGGGGGGCGGGGGCGTCGGGCTCCGCGGAGCCCGCTTCGCTGACTCGACTCGCTTCGCTCGTCTCCTGCCCTCCGCTCCGTCCGACTCCCCCGCTCGGGACCGAGGCGGTCTCGGGGGCCAGGGGTTCGACGGTGTAGTCGGGCTCGGAGCGGTTGACGTCGAGCGGGAGGATCTCGATACCGCGGCGGCGGGCGTCCTCGAGGATCAGGCGCCGGGGGTACATGCCGGGGTCGTGCGTGAGGACGCCCGCCAGGAAGTGCGCCGGGTAGTGGGCCTTCAGCCACGCGGACTGGTACGTGGGGACGGCGAAGGCGGCCGCGTGCGCCTTGCAGAACCCGAAGCTCGCGAACTGCGCGACGTCGTCCCACGTCCGCTCGGCTACCTCGCCGGAAACGCCGCGCGCCCGCGCGCGCTCCAGGAAGTCCGCCCGGAGCGTGGGCAGCAGGTCCTCGCGGTCCAGGTGCCTGCGAATGTGATCGGCCTGCGTGAGGTCGTAGCCGGCGATCGCCGCGAGCGTCCGCATGACCTGCTCGTGGTAGACGATCACGCCGAACGTCTCGCGGAGCGCCGGCCGGAGCGAGGGGTGCGCGTACGCCGGCCGCTGCATCCCGTGCCGGCGCAGCAGGTACGGCCGGACCATGTCGGACTTCACCGGCCCCGGCCGGAACAGCGAGATGTCGACGATCAGGTCCTCCCACCTGGTCGGCTGGAGCTTCTGGAGCAGCTCGCGCTGGCCCGGCGACTCGATCTGGAAGCAGCCGAGCGTGTCGGAGGCGCGGATCAGCTCGAACGTCGCGGGATCGTCCTTCGGGATCTCGTCGAGGTCGACCTTCACGTGCTCGGTGCGCGCGATCTCGTCCAGGGCGTGGCGCATCGCCGAGAGCATCCGCACGCCGAGCACGTCGAGCTTCAGGTAGCCGAGGAGCTCGACGTCGTCCTTGTCGGCCTGGATCATCCGGTAGCCCTGGAACGAGCGCTCGAGCGGCACGCGCCGCACGAGCTCGTCGTTCGACAGCACGATCCCGGAGGGGTGGAGCGCGAGGTGCCGCGGGAACCCGTCCAGCCGCTCGGCCACGCGGAACAGCGTCTCGAGCTGGCCGGCGTCGAGGTTCGAGCCGGCGAGCTCGGGCAGGCGCTCGATCGCCACGCGCAGGTCGTCGGCGCCGATGTGCGGGAACGCCTTCGCGACCGTGTCGACCTCGGGCTCCGGCAGGCCGAGCGCCTTGCCGACCTCGCGCACGGCGGACCGGGCTCGGTAGGTGTCGACCATCGCCACGCACGCCGTGCGCTCGTCGCCATGACGCGAGAGCACCATGTCGTAGACGTCCTCGCGGCGCGCCGACTCGACGTCGACGTCGATGTCGGGGAGCTCGTCACGCATCGGGTTCAGGAACCGCTCGAACACCAGGTCGTGGCGGATCGGGTCGACGTCGGAGATGCCGGTGAGGTAGCAGACGAGCGAGCCGGC
>JAJPHY010000062.1 GCA_021325015.1 Actinomycetota bacterium
ACGGGGTCCGTTGATCCTCGAGGGAAACGGCAGGCGGGCCTGGGCCCGGAGGACGCTGACATGTTCGAACGCTTCACCGACCGAGCCAGGCGGGTGGTGGTCCTCGCGCAGGAAGAGGCGAGGATGCTCAACCACAACTACATCGGGACCGAGCACATCCTGCTCGGCCTCATCCACGAGGGCGAAGGGGTCGCCGCCAAGGCGCTCGAGTCGCTGAACATCTCCCTCGAGGCCGTCCGCCAGCAGGTCGAGGAGATCATCGGGCAGGGCCAGGCCGCTCCGACCGGCCACATCCCGTTCACGCCGAGGGCGAAGAAGGTCCTGGAGCTCTCGCTTCGCGAGGCCCTGCAGCTCGGCCACAACTACATCGGGACCGAGCACATCCTGCTCGGCCTCATCCGCGAGGGCGAGGGGGTCGCCGCCCAGGTCCTCCAGAAGCTCGGCGCGGACCTGAACCGAGTCCGGCAGACCGTCATCCAGTTGCTCTCCGGGTACACCGGCGGCAAGGAGCAGGCATCCGGCGAGCCGGGCGGTCAGGGGCAGGGCTCGATGGTGCTTGACCAGTTCGGGCGGAACCTCACCCAGCTCGCTCGCGAGCAGAAGCTCGACCCCGTGATCGGCCGAGAGAAGGAGATCGAGCGGGTCATGCAGGTGCTCTCGCGCCGTACCAAGAACAACCCCGTGCTGATCGGAGAGCCCGGCGTGGGCAAGACGGCGATCGTCGAGGGCCTCGCGCAGGACATCGTCAAGGGCGAGGTGCCCGAGACGCTCAAGGGAAAGCAGATCTACACGCTGGACCTCGGCGCGCTGGTCGCCGGCTCCCGCTACCGCGGTGACTTCGAGGAACGCCTGAAGAAGGTCCTGAAGGAGATTCGCACGCGCGGCGACATCGTCCTGTTCATCGACGAGCTGCACACGCTGGTCGGCGCCGGGGCCGCCGAGGGCGCGATCGACGCGGCGAGCATCCTGAAGCCCATGCTCGCGCGCGGCGAGCTCCAGACCATCGGGGCCACGACGCGCGACGAGTACCGCAAGCACCTGGAAAAGGACGCCGCGCTCGAGCGCCGGGTCCAGCCGATCAACGTGGAGGAGCCGACGGTCGCGCACACGATCGAGATCCTGAAGGGCTTGCGCGACCGGTACGAGGCGCACCACCGCGTCTCGTTCACCGATGACGCGCTGGTCGCGGCCGCGAACCTGTCCGACCGCTACATCTCCGACCGGTACCTGCCCGACAAGGCGATCGACCTCATCGACGAGGCGGGTTCACGGATGCGCATCCGTCGCATGACGGCCCCGCCCGACGTCCGCGAGGTCGACGAGAAGATCGCCGAGGTTCGGCGGCGCAAGGAGGACGCGATCGACGCTCAGGACTTCGAGCGAGCCGCGGCCCTGCGTGACGAGGAGCGCCAGCTCCTCGAAGAGCGGCAGCGCCGCGAGCGCGAGTGGAAGACCGGCGAGATGGACGTCCTCTCGGAGGTCGATGAGGAGGAGATCGCCGAGGTCCTGTCGACCTGGACCGGCATCCCGGTGTTCAAGCTCACGGAGGAGGAAACCGAGAAGCTCCTGCGCATGGAGGACGAGCTTCACAAGCGGATCATCAGCCAGGACGACGCGATCAAAGCCGTCAGCAAGGCGATCCGCCGAACCCGCGCCGGCCTGAAGGACCCCAAGCGGCCGGCCGGGTCGTTCATCTTCCTCGGGCCCTCCGGCGTGGGCAAGACCGAGCTGTCCAAGGCACTCGCCGAGTTCCTGTTCGGCGACGAGGACGCGCTCGTGCAGCTCGACATGTCCGAGTACATGGAGAAGCACACGGTCAGCCGGCTGATCGGCTCCCCGCCCGGGTACGTCGGCTACGAGGAGGGCGGGCAGCTCACCGAGGCGGTGCGCCGCAAGCCGTTCTCCGTGGTTCTGTTCGACGAGATCGAGAAGGCGCACCCGGACGTGTTCAACACGCTCCTGCAGATCCTCGAGGACGGGCACCTCACCGACGCGCAGGGCCACAAGGTCGACTTCAAGAACACGATCATCATCATGACCTCGAACCTCGGGACCCGCGACATCCAGAAGGGCACCTCGATCGGGTTCGCGGCCCGTCCCGATGAGAAGGTGACCTACGACAAGATGAAGGAGCGGGTCATGGAGGAGCTCAAGCGCTCCTTCCGACCCGAGTTCCTGAACCGCATCGACGAGGTCATCGTCTTCCACTCGCTCTCGCAGGAGGACGTGAAGCGGATCGTGGATCTGATGATCCAGCGCGTCCGCGAGCAGCTGAAGGCCAAGGATCTCGACATCGAGCTGACCGACGCCGCGAAGACCCTGCTCGCCGAGAAGGGATACGACCCCGCGCTCGGTGCCCGGCCGCTTCGCCGGACGATCCAGCGCATGGTGGAGGACCCGTTGTCGGAGAAGCTCCTGTGGAAGGAGTTCCGGGCGGGCCAGACCATCATCGTCGACGCCCGGGACGGCGAGATCGTCTTCGAGGCGCCCTCCTCGCCCGAGACGCCGCCCGTGGAGCTCGCGGGCTCCCAGGAAGGGTAGGCGGGGCCCGCACCGGTCGGACGGGCCGCGAGCCCGCCCGACTTCAAGACCGGTGGCCCAGCAGCCGCGAGGTTGCTGGGCCGTCCGGTATCTGCCGCTCGGTCTTCACCAGATCTTCGCCGTCGCTTTGTTCCCCGTTTGCGCGGGGAGGGGCACGCTGTCGGCATGGTGGTGGCGACGGTTCTCATGCTTGCGGTGGCGGTCGCCGTGACCCTCCTGCGGGCGTGGTCGATCGACGAGAGCTACCGCGAGGCTCGCGCCGGGGCGGGACCGGTAGCCCGCAGCCGCCCGGTTGGTGGACCCTCCGGCCTCCGGGGCGACCGACACCTCGCGCATCCGTGTTGATCGTCGACGGTCAACCCTTCGTCGTCGTCGGCGTCGTCACTGACCGCTCGACGACCGCGCGGCTGGCGGGCGCCGTGGTGCTCTGTCCTGAGGGTGCCCGCTTGGCGGGACTGCACCTAACCGACCGAACGCTGCTGGTTCGCACGGCGCCCGGCGCCGGTCAGCTGGTCGCACGGTCCGCACCGGTGGCCGTGTTCCCGGAGGATCCCGGAGCGGTCGTGGTGCAGGTACCTCCCGATCCGAGGTTGCTGCGGGACCGAATCTCGCAAGACACGAAGGCCCTGCTCGTTGCTCTTTCGCTCGTCGCCCTTGCGATCGGCGGTGTTGGAATCGCGAACACGATGCTGGTGGCCGTCTGGGAACGGAGGCATGAGATCGGTGTGCGGCAGGCGCTCGGAGCGACGGGGGTGCAGATCGGCGCGCTGTTCCTTGTCGAGGCTGCGCTCGTGGGCGCCGTTGGGGGGCTGGCGGGGACCTCTTTGGGGGTGCTCGCGAGCGCCGGTCTCTCCGCGGTCCGCGGGTGGACCTATGTCTTCCCGCCTGTCTTGTTGACCGCGCCGCTGATCGGCCTGGTCCTTGGAACGGTCTCGGGCATCGTCCCAGCCCTCCGGGCCTCGCGTCTCGACCCGGTGGAGTCGCTGCGGTCGCTGTAGGCCCCGTGTGTCGGTGGCTGTTGCTACGGTCGGCACGTGGGCAAGGTGCGGACGCTCCTTTCGTGCTCGGAGTGCGGGCAGCAGGTCGCACAGTGGATCGGCCGCTGTCCGGGCTGCGGTGCCTGGGGGACGATCGCGGAGCGGGATCCCGGTACGGTCTCTGCCCTCGTCTCGCTCGCGAGCCTGTCCTTTGACTCGAGCGGCGACCGGCGGATCCCCACCGGGTTCCCGGGCATCGACCGGGTGCTCGGGGGCGGGATCGTCCCGGCCTCCGTCGCCCTCTTGGCGGGCGAGCCCGGCATCGGCAAGTCCACCCTTCTCCTCCAGCTGGTGGCGAAGCTGTCGGCGGCCGGGCTCCCCTGCCTCGTGGCCTCGGGCGAGGAGTCCCGGGCTCAGGTGGCGAGCCGGGCTACGCGCCTCGGTATCCGGGGAGAGGCGGTGAGCTTCGTCCCGGGACGCGAGCTGGGCGACGTCCTCGACGCCGCCCGGGCCACCCGACCGTTCCTGCTCGCCGTCGACTCGATCCAGACCCTGCGCGATTCGGCCGGCGGCCAGATGCCCGGCGGCCCGGCGCAGGTTCGGGGATGCACGGACGCGCTGGTGGGACTGGCCAAGTCCCGGGAGATCGCGGTGCTGCTGGCCGGCCACGTGACCAAGGACGGCGATCTGGCCGGGCCGAGAACGCTGGAGCACTCGGTCGACGTGGTCCTGTCCTTCGAGGGCGACCCGCGTTCCGGGCTCCGGATGCTCTCGGCGGGCAAGAACCGCTTCGGCTCGGAGGGGGAGGTCGCCTGGTTCGAGATGAACGGCACCGGGCTGCGCGAGATCGAGCCATCCAAGCTGCTGCGCTCGAACGGGACCGAGCCCGGAGCCGCAACCGCGCTCCCCCGCGCCGGCAAGCGCGCGCTGGCCGTCGAGGTCCAGGCCCTCGTGGTCCCCACCGACGGTCCGCCTCGACGGCAGGTCACCGGGCTGGATCCACGCAGGTTCCAGCTCGTCGCGGCGGTGCTCGACCGCCTGGCCGGAGTCCCGCTGTCGCGAACGGAGGCGTTTGGAGCGGCCTCGGGAGGCCTGCGGGTGGACGACCCCGCCTGCGATCTCGCGATCGCGGTCGCGCTGGCCTCGGCGGCCCGCGGGGTCGCCCCGCCCCCCGCCTCCGCGTTCGTCGGCGAGATCGGACTGACCGGCGTGCTCAGGCCGGTCGCCGCCGTGGAGCAGCGCCTGGCTGCGGCGCGCGCGGCGGGGGTGACCACCGTGGTGGGGCCGCTAGCGGCGGATGCTGCAGACGGCCTGCGGATCGTGCCGGTGGCTCGGGTTGCCGAGGCGGTCGCGTGGTGTCGCAAGAGGGCTTCCGCTGCCCCACCGGGCCGGCCGACCTAGGCCCGTGGAACGGCCGAGCGGCGCCCGGCTAGGCCCAAAGGGCCTCTGACCAGCGGTTTTGATTTGCGAGTCAGGACCCCGGCGTGCTATCGTTGCGGGTGTTCGCACTCTTGCTTCCGACTTCGAGGGGGTCGTGTGTTCCGTAAAGGCGACACGGTTGTGCACCCGGAACATGGCGCAGCAGTCATCGAAGAGCTCAGGGAACGGGAGATCCTCGGCGAGAAGCGGAAATACCTGGTCCTCCGTGTCGC
>JAJPHY010000111.1 GCA_021325015.1 Actinomycetota bacterium
CCGCAGCGGCTTGCCGATACCGAGCCCACCCGACGCCGGAAGGCGCACGTGCCGGCCGTGGAACTCCACCGGTCCGCGACGCTCGAAGATGCGCCGCACCACCTCGACGTACTCGCGCGTCCAGCCCACGGGGTCGCGATAGGGAACGCCGTGCCACCCCTCCACCACCTGCGGCCCCGAGACGCCGAGCCCCAGGCGGAACCGACCGCCGCTCAGGTGGTCGAGCGTGATCGCCGTCATCGCGGTGGCGGCCGGCGTTCGCGCCGCGATCTGCATGACGGCCGTTCCGACGTGGATCCGCTCCGTGTGCGCCGCGATCCACGCCGCGACGGTGACGGCATCCGAGCCCCACGCCTCCGAGGTCCACGCGGACTCGAACCCCAACCGCTCGGCCTCCCGGACGATCGGCAGGGGATCCGCCGGACTCGATGTCCAGTGGCCGACGTGCACCCCGAGCCTCACGCGAGAAGCGTAGCGACCCAGGCGTGCCGCCGACGGTGGCGTGGGGTAGGCTGTGCGGCCGGCTCAGCGCAGCCGGTCGATTTCGGCCCGGAGGTCCAACCAGGGTGCTGGACGTCGTGAGACAGGCGGTGGAGGCGGCCGGGGCCGCCGGCGCCGACTACGCCGACGCTCGGGTGGTTCGCGAGGAGACCGAGTCCCTCACCGTTCGCAACCAGGAGATGGAGGGCATCGACCGCGCCTCCTCGGAGGGAATCGGCATCCGCGTGCTCGTGGCCGGCTACTGGGGATTCGCGGCCACCGCGCGGATGGACGAGGGAGAGATCGCGCGGACGGCCGCGCTCGCGGTCGCGATCGCTCGCGCGGCCTCGCGCCTGCCGCGCGAGCCCGTCTCGCTCACGCCGGTCGAGCCCGCTACGGGTCGCTGGGACAGCCCGATGCAGGAGGACCCGTTCACGGTCCCCCTGGAGGAGAAGGTCGCGCTGCTCATGGAGGCCACCCGGCGGATGCAGCTCGTCAAGGGGCTCGCGTTCGCCGAGGGCAGCATCGACCTGTTCCGGCGACGGTCGTGGTTCGCCTCCAGCGAGGGGGCCGCGATCGAGCAGACGACCGTCCAGTCCGGCGCCGGCATCGAGGCCACGGCGATCGGCGACGGCGAGATGCAGCGGCGGTCCTTCCCCAACTCGTTTCGCGGCCACATCGCGGCCGCCGGCTGGGAGCACGTCCGCGCGCTCGGGCTCGGCGAGGAGGCGGAGCGTACGGCGACCGAAGCGGTCGAGCTCCTGACGGCCACAGAGTGCCCGAGCGAGCGCACGACGCTCGTGCTCGACTCGGGACAGGTGGCGCTCCAGATCCACGAGTCGATCGGCCACCCGGTCGAGCTCGACCGGGTGCTCGGCATGGAGGAGGCGTACGCGGGCTCGTCGTTGCTCTCGCCCGAGGACCGCGGCCGCCTGCGCTACGCGAGCGACCTCGTGTCGATCACGGCCGATGCGACCTTGGCGGGGGGGCTCGGCACGTTCGGGTGGGACGACGAGGGAGTGCCCGCGCAGCGGGTCCCGATCATCGTCGACGGGATCTTCCACGGCTTCCTGTCCTCCCGCGAGACGGCCGGGGCGATCGACCAGACTTCCTCCGGGGCCATGCGCGCCGACGGCTGGCAGAACCGCCCCCTCATCAGGATGACCAACGTCTCGATCGAACCGCGCGAAGGGACGCTCGCCGACATCGTCGGCGACACGAAGGACGGCATCTTCATGGCGACCAACCAGTCGTGGTCGATCGACGATCGCCGCGTGAACTTCCAGTTCGGCTGCGAGATCGCCTGGCGGATCAAGGACGGTCGGCTGACCGAGATGTACCGGAACCCCAACTACACCGGCATCACGACGGAGTTCTGGCGATCCTGCGACGCGGTCGGCGGCCGCGAGTCGTGGACGCTCTGGGGCACCCCGAACTGCGGCAAGGGCCAGCCTGGCCAGGTGGCGCGCGTCGGCCACGGCGCGGCCCCCGCGAGGTTCCGCGACGTGCAGGTGGGGGTCCGGTAGATGCCGGGCGCGTTCGGGCCCGACGAGGTTCGCAGGGTCGCGGAGCCCGCGCTCGAGCTCGGAGGCGTGGACGGGGTCGAGGTGCTCCTGATGCACGAGTGGGGCGGGCTGACGCGGTTCGCGTCCTCGGCGATCCACCAGAGCACCTGGCGCGAGGACACCGCGGTCCGCGTCCGCGTCGTCTCGGGGGGCCGGATCGGCGTGAGCGCCACCAACGAGTTCAGCCCCGAGGGAGCGCGCCGGGCCGCCGAGAGCGCGCGCGAGATGGTCCAGGTGGTCGCGCCCGATCCGCTGTTCCCCGGTCTGGCCCCTCCCCGCCCGGTGCCCGAGCGGGACGGGTTCGACGAGGCCACCGCCTCCACCACACCCCAGGCGCGGGCGGAAGGCGTTGCCGCGCTGGTGGCGCAGTGCGCGCCTGGATTCGAGGCCGCGGGGGCGTTCGAGACGCTCGCGACGGAGATCGCGGTCGCGAACACCGAAGGACAGTTCTGCTGGGCCCCGTCGACCCAAGCCTCGCTCACCACGGTGGTGACGGGCGGAGAGGGCGGCAGCGGCTTCGCCGAGGTCTTCGCCGGCCGGATCGCGGAGGTCGATCCCGAGGCGGTCGGCCGCCGCGCTGCGGAGAAGGCTCGGGCGTCCCAGAACCCGCGCGACCTCGACGCCGGCCGCTACCCGGTCGTCCTGGAGCCCTCCGCGGTCGCCACGCCGGTGGGGTTCCTGGCGTGGATCGGGTTCGGAGGCAAGACGGTGCTCGAGGGCCGCTCGTGCTTCAGCGGCAAGGAGGGCCGGCAGGTCGCCGCACCCTCGATCTCGATCTACGACAACGCCACCTCGCCCCTCACCCTGGGGATCCCCTTCGACTTCGAGGGAGTGCCCCGATCGCGCGTGGACCTGATCGAGCGCGGGGTGTTCCGCGGCCCGGTCCACGACCTCCGCAGCGCCAAACAAGCGGGAACCCAGAGCACGGGCCACGCGCTCCCGCCCCCGAACCCCGAGGGACCGTTCCCCCTCAACCTGTTCCTCTCACCCGGCGATGCCACGCTCGAGGAGATGATCGCGAGCACCGACCGCGGGCTCCTGGTGACCCGGTTCCACTACTCGAACGTCGTGCACCCCGTGGAGTCGACCATCACCGGCATGACCCGGGACGGCACCTTCCTGATCGAGCGCGGCGAGGTGCGGTACCCGGTCAAGAACCTCCGATTCACCCAGTCGATCCTGGAGGCGCTCACCAACACGACGATGATCGGCCGCGACACCGAGCTCGCGAGCGAGTTCTTCTTCTCCGCCTCGCGCGTGCCGGCCCTCAAGGTCGAGGCCTTCAACTTCACGGGGCGTAGCGACCACTGACCCGAGCCGCAGGGTCCGCCGACCCGAGCTGCCGGGGTCCGCCGACCCGAGCTGCGGGGTCCTCGCCCGAGGGGGTACCCTTACGGACTCGACGCTTCCCCCGGGAGGTTGCAGATGCAGGTCGGAGACATCATGAAGACCGACGTCAAGACCACCACCCCGCAGGACACGTTCGCCCACGTCGCCAGGCTCCTGCACGACAACGCCATCTCCTCGGTGGTCGTCCTGGACGGCGACCGGCTGGCCGGCATCGTGACCGAGCGGGACCTCGTGAACCTGGTGGCCGACGGTATGGACCCGCGCACCACTCGGGTCGAGGAGCGGATGACCCGCAACCTCGACACGGTGCAGCCGCGGACCGACATCGCCGAGGCGGCCGAGCACATGGCCCGGCTGCGAATCCGCCATCTCCCGGTCGTCGAACGCGGAGCGCTGGTCGGGATCATCTCGATCCGGGACCTCACCAACTGGGCCGTCGAGGAGCTCACGGCCGGCCACGAGCTGCCGGACCTCGAGCGGAGCCACACGGCCCTCTCCGCGGCGGCCGAGATCAACCGCGGCGGCTGACCCGAGCTCCGCCCGCCGCAGGACGCGGCGTCACGAGTCCGCGACGGACGAGCTGCCGGCCGCGGCCCTCGCGAACGACTCTCGCGGACGCTCGAGCACGCCGAGCTGGGCGATGTCCCGCGGAAACAGCAAGGCCACCGTCCAGTCCATCGCGATCTTCACGCGCCGCGGGATCGTCGGCATCGCGAGCAGGTGGTAGGAGCGGTGGAGGAACCAGGCGGGGAACCCGCGCACCTTGAAGCCGCGGATCGAGGCCACCCCCTTGTACCGCCCGAGCGAGCAGACGCTCCCGATGC
>JAJPHY010000023.1 GCA_021325015.1 Actinomycetota bacterium
AGGGCGTCTCCTTTCCGTCGAGTCGCTTCTCAACGGGGGGAGCATGCCCTTGGCTTCTCCCCTGGTGTGGGAGGTTCCGATGTCCGGCTTCAACGTAGGCACTACGCCCTAGGCCCCGGCCCCCGGCGCCGAGGCCTTCGCCGCACCCGAGACCGCCTCCGCGCCGCCGGCCAGCCGCTGGGCGAGATAGACCGGCACGATCGAGATCACCATCAGCACGAGCGCGACGACGTTCACGACCGGCTGCTGCCTCGGCAGGCGGATGTTGTTGAAGATCCAGATCGGGAGCGTGAGCTTGGCCCCCGCGGTGAAGTTCGTCACGACGATCTCGTCGAACGACAGCCCGAACGCCAGCAGGCCGCCGGCCACGAGCGCAGTCCGGATGGCCGGCAGCGTGACGTAGCGGAACGTCTGCCACCCGTCCGCACCCAGATCCATCGACGCCTCGACGAGCGAGGTCGGCGTCCGGCGAAGTCTCGCCACCACGTTGTTGAACACGACCACGATGCAGAACGTCGCGTGCCCGATGATGATCGTCCAGATCGAGAACGTCAGGCCAAAGGCGTGGTTGCCGAAGTTGATCGCCGAGGACAGGGCGATCGCCGTCACGATGCCCGGAAGCGCGATCGGCAGCACGAGCGCGAACGAGATCGTGTCGCGTCCGAAGAACCGGAAGCGATGGACGGCGAACGCCGCGCTCGAGCCGAGGACCAGCGCGACCAACGTGGCGCCGATCGCCGCCTCGATCGACCCGAGCAGGGCGCGCCGCAGGTCCGGGTCGTGCCACGCGGCGCCGAACCATCTGGTCGTCCACAGGTCCGGCGGCCACGCCCGCGTGATCCCCTTGTTGAACGCGTACAGGCCGAGGATCACGAGCGGCGCGTACAGAAACACCAGAGTGATCCCCGTCCCGACCTTGATCACGATGCGCGCGAGCCGGCTCTCCATCGCTACAGCGCCTCGAACGCTCCGAGCCTGCGAGCGACGGTCAGGTAGATCGCCATGATCACGACCGGCACCGTCGCGAACGCGGCCGCGAGCGGCAGGTTGCTCGCCAGGCCCACCAGGTTGTAGATCGCGTTCCCGATGAAGAACTGCTTTCCGACCAGGACCGGCGTGATGTAGTCGCCGAGCGTCAGCGAGAACGTGAAGATCGACGCGGCCACCAGGCCGGGCAGGATCAGCGGGACGACGACCCTCCGGAAGGTCATCCACCCGTGCGCGCCAAGATCGCTCGAGGCCTCGAGCAGCGATCCCGGCACGCGCTCGATCGCCGCGTAGATCGGGAGGATCGCGAACGGGAGCCACAGGTAGCAGAACGTGAGCCACACGGCCCAGTTGCTCGCCCCCACGCTGTAGTGGACACCGACCAGGCGCATCAGGCTCTGAAGCGGTCCATCGCCGGAGGTGATGATCCGCCAGGCGAACACCCGCACGAGGTAGTTCGACCACAGCGGCATCGTGACCGCGAGCAGGAGGATCGGTCGCAGGCGCGAGCTCGCGAGGCGCGCCGCGTAATACGCGATCGGAAAGGCCAGCGTGAGATCGGTGAGCGTGACCGCGACCGCGATCCCGAGGGTCCGAAACGTGATCACCGTGTAGACCGAGTGCACGACGCTCGAGAGCGTGATCGGCGTCGTCTGCGCGCCCGTGAGCAGCGTGTGGAAGTTCTGCAGGCCCCACACGCGCTCGATCTGGGAGCTCAGCTCGTTCAGACGCCAGAACGCCGTGACCAGCATGAGCGAGAGCGACGCGAGGTACACGACGATCAGCCAGCCGAGCGGCGCCGCGAGCAGCGCGGCGAGCTTGGTCTTGGGATGACGGAACAGCATCGCCGAGACGCGTCGGACCAGGGTCCGCTCTCCGGCCGTCGCTACGCTCGCCATCGTCTCGTCGGGGATCCCGGGGGCCCGACGGGCCCCCGGGATCCCCACCTCGTCACGCTCCGCGGATCTGAGTCCAGGCGTTCGTCCACGCCGAGTAGTCGACGCAGGTCTCGCCCCGGCTGTCGCCGCAGTCCGACAGCGGGGGCTTCCACAGGAAGACCTTCGACAGGAACGCGTCGTCGCCGCAGTGGTAGTTCGCCGCGTCGGCTCCGAGGTCCTTGTTGAGCTGCGGGCAGGAGGCCGTGTTCGACGGCGTGGCGCCGTAGTACTCGGCCACCGCCGTCTGCACCTCGGGACGGAGCGTGTACTCCATCCACTTCAGCATGCAGATCGGGTGGGGGGCGTGCGACGACATCATCCAGGTGTCGGCCCACCCGGTGACGCCCTCCGACGGGATGACCGAGGCGACCGGCACCTTGTTGTCGCTCTCGAGGATCGACTGGTTCACGGGCCAGGCCGTGCCGACCACCATGTCGCCGGACTCGAACCCGTCGATCTCGTCGGTGTACACCGCCCAGTACTTCTTGATCATGCCCGACTGGGTCTTCAGCAGGTCCACGGCCGCGTTGAGCTGATCCGAGGTCAGCTCGTACGGGTCGGTGATCCCGAGGCCGGGCTGATGCGCCATCAGGTACATGGCCGCATCGGCGATGTAGATCGGGCTGTCGTACGCGGTGATCTTGCCGGCGTAGGGGGAGTTCGCCTCGAACACGACGTTCCAGCTCGTCGGGGCGGGCTTCACCACGTCGGTGTTGAACATGAGGATGTTCGGGCCCCACATGTACGGGACGCCGTAATGCACCCCGTCCACCGTGTTGTGAGCCGGCGCCTGCAGCGACTGCATGACGTCCGGGTACTCCGGGAACGAGTTGACGTTGATCGGCGCGACGTCGCCGTTCGCGATCAGCCGATTCGTGGCGTCCCCGGAGGCCGACACGCCGTCGTAGAGCGTGCCCCCCTGCTGACGCATCAGGTTGACCATCTCGTCCGACGTGTTGCCGTACTTCACGGTCACCTGGCAACCGGTCTCGTTCTCGAACGGCTTCACCCACGCCTTCTGCGTGTATCCGGGCCAGGCGATCAGGCTCAGCTGCCCCTCGCCCTGCGCGCTCGGGTCGTAGCTGAAGGCCTTGGGCGCTCCACCACCACCACCACCACCGCCACCACCGGCGCTCGAGCCCTTCCCCCCACAGGCGGCGGCGACGAGCGCAAGCACCGCGACGATCGCGAAGGCTCCGCGAACTCTCCTCATACCCCTCCCCTTCCTCCTACGGGCCCTCCGGGCCCTCCGGCCCCTCCGACGCTCCGGCCGCCTCGACCGGACGGTTGTTCTGCCGGCTCCAGATCAGGCGTACGGGCCGACCGCGGACCTGGAGCGCCTCCATCGACGAGGTGCTGAGGTTCTGCTGCACGACGACGAGCTCGGCGCCCACGTCGAGCGAGACGATGTACCGGGTGAGCGCCCCGAGGTACACGACCTCGTCCACCCGGCCGGTCGCCGAGCACTGGTCCGGGCGCACCTCGGCGTCGGGATCCGCGAGGTGGATCTTCTCCGGACGGATCGTGAACGCGGAGGGCGAGCCCGCGATCCGGCGTGCGGCCTCGCCCTCGAGCACGTTGGAGATGCCCACGAACCCGGCCACGAACCCGGTCGCCGGCCGCTCGTAGACCTCGGCGGGCGAGCCCACCTGCTCCACCCGGCCCTGGCTGAACACGGCCAGGCGGTCGCTCATCGTGAGCGCCTCCTCCTGGTCGTGCGTCACGTAGATGAACGTGAGCCCCACGCGCTGCTGGATCTGCTTGAGCTCGATCTGCATCTCCTGGCGGAGCTTGAGATCGAGCGCCCCGAGCGGCTCGTCGAGCAGCAGCACCTTCGGCCGGTTGACGAGCGCCCGGGCGAGCGCGACCCGCTGCCGCTGACCGCCCGAGAGCTGACCGGGCCGCCGCGCGCCGAACCCCTCCAGTCGGACCATGCGGAGCGCCTCCTCGACGCGATCCCGGCGCTCGTCCTTCGGCACGCGTTTCACGCGCAGCCCGTAGTCGACGTTCTCCTCGACCGTCATGTGAGGGAACAGCGCGTAGTCCTGAAACACCGTGTTCACGTCGCGCTCGTACGGCGCCAGGCGCGTCACGTCCGTCCCGCCGAGGAGGATCCGGCCCCTGGTCGGTGCCTCGAAGCCGGCGATCATGCGCAGGCACGTCGTCTTGCCGGACCCCGAGGGTCCGAGCATCGAGAAGAACTCCCCCTCGCGCACGTCGAGATCGACGCCGTCGACGGCGACGACATCCCCGAAGTGCTTGTGCACGCCCTCGAGGCGCACGGCGACCCGGGTCTCGTCCCGAGCGCGCACCCCCGCTACCTGCGCCTGCGACTGCGCCAACCCACCTCCGGACATCCCTCCAAGCGTGCGCGTCATCTTGAACGGGATCGGCGCCCCCGACAAGACAGCGAGACGGCGAATGGAAGCGAGAAGCTTACGCCGGGCCGACCAGGGCGCCCATCTCGGTTCGACGCAACCGCAGCGTGTCCGCCAGCCCCGACGCGATCTCGGCGACGACCCTGGGCCCCCGGTACACCATCGCCGTGAAGACCTGCACGGTCGTCGCCCCCGCCTCGATGCAGGCCAGGGCGTCGGCGGCCGTCGCGATGCCGCCGCACGCGTTGACCGGCAGCGCCCGCTCGGTGGCGCGACGGATCTCCTCCACGATCCTCGGCGTGTCGGCGAACAGGGCGCGTCCGGACAAACCCCCCGCGCCGGTCGCCAGCCGGGGGTCCCGCACCGGGCGCGTGTTCGAGCAGGTGAGTCCGTCGGCCCCGGCGTCTCGAGCGATCCGAGCCAGCGCCGTCACGACCTCGCGCTCCACCCGGGTTCGAAACGGGGGCAGCTTGACGAGCAGCGGTTTGGTGCGGCGCGCCCCGAGCTCGCGGAGCAGGCGGTCGAGGTGCGCCTCGTTGTCGCGGTCGCGGCCCCAGGAGACGTTCGGGCAGCTCGCGTTCAGCTCGATCGCGTCGGCGTGTGGCTCGAGGAGAGCATGCGTGGCGAGGGCATCCGGCACGTCCTGGTCGGCGATGCTCACGAACCTCGGCGCGGTCCGGGCGCCGGTCGCGAGCGTACGGGCGACCGCGTCGGCCCCCGGGTTGGGAAGGCCCATCGCGTTCACCATCGAGGCCTGCCTCGGCGAGCGCGCGACGCGCGGCTTGGGGTTGCCGGCACGCGGATGGCGCGTCACGGTACCGCCCACCACGTAGCCGAACCCGAGCCTCCCGAGCGCGTCCAGCCGCCGACAGCTCTTGTCGAAGCCCGCGGCCAGCCCGATGGGGTTCCGAAGCTCGATCCCGCAGAGCGTGACCCGCAGGCGAGGGTCGTCGGGGACGCGGCCGATCCGCTCCCAGGGCAGGGGAAGTCCGAGCAGCCCGTGAGCGAGCCGGTGGGCCGCCTCGGGTGGAAGGGCGAAGAGCAACGGTCGAACGACCGATCGGTAGACGCCCATCGAGCGCCTATGCTACCGGCCGTGCCGGAGGATCTCGCTCAGCGCCTGCTCGCGGCCTCGGAGCTGCACGGCGACTTCGTGCTGTCGTCCGGCCGGCGCTCGTCGGTGTACTTCGACAAGTTCCGGTTCCTGACCGACCCGGCCCTGCTGCGCGACCTCGCGACGGCGGTGGCGGACCTGATCCCCGGAGGCATCACCCACCTCGCCGCCCCCGAGGGCGCCGCCACCCTCCTGGTGGCGGCGGTGGCGCTCGAGGTCTCCCTGCCGATCGCCGTGGTTCGCAAGGAGCCGAAGGCCTACGGAACGCGCTCACAGGTCGAGGGACATGCGCCGGCGGGAGCCGAGGTGGCCCTGATCGAGGACGTCTCCACGACCGGTCGCCAGGTGCTCAGGGCCGCCAGGGCGCTCGAGGCACAGGGGTGCCGGGTCGGGATCATCCTGCTGGCGATCGACCGCGGCGGCGGCGCGGCCGTGCGCGAGGCCGGCTACCGGGTGCGGTCGGTGGTCGAGGTGACCCGACCGGCGACGAGTCCGTGACAGACGAGTCGGAACCCCCGGCAATCGCGATCGGGGCGCGCGGGTCCGGCCGACTCTCAGACGGCGGGGAGCTGGCGCGCGCCCGGCGGCGGCATCTCGCAGCGCCAGACCTGGAGCCTCCACAGCAGTCGGCTCCCTCGCGCGTGCAGGTCCAGAACGCCCTCCTTCATCATCCGCGCGACCGCCTTCGACCGTGCCACCACGTCGGGCAGCGGAAACTCCCGCGACAGCAGCGACTGGAGGTTCGCGGCGCCGAAGATCCGCCGGGCCACCTCCAGGATGCGGCTCTCGTTCTGGATGGTCCCCGTCGGCAGGTAGAGCCGGCCGCCCGGCGCCAGGCAGTCGTTCTCGCGGATGCTCTCGAGCATGGCCGCCGGCAGCTCGGCGCCGGTCGGTCCGCCGGCGCGGCCGTCCGGGAACCAGCCCGATACCTCGGCGATTTCGTCCGGGATGCCCGAGACGTCGCCGATGATCACGTTCGCCCGCTCACCGCGGACCGGGTCGAGCAGGCTGCCGACCCGGAACTCCACCCGGTCCTCGAGCCCGAGCAACCGGGCGTTGCCGCGGGCCACCTCGACCGCCTCCCCAGAGATGTCGCACCCGATCACGCGCGCGGCGCCGAGGCGCGCCGCGACGAACGAGAGGACGCCGCTGCCGCACCCCACGTCGATCACGGTGTCGCCGGGCGCGATCTCCAGCGCCTCCGCGATCGTTCGGCTCGTGTGGGTCGGGGCGAACACCCCGGGATTCACCCGGATCGTGAACGGGCCGGTCCGGCCCTTCCACTCGAGCTCTGCGGTGGTCTCGCCGGTCATGTCGCGCGTCATGGTGCCCAGGTGCGGCCGCAACAGTCAACCGCCACCCGGACCGAAGGCGATCAGACCCTCGGCGCCCGGTGCTCGGCGTCGGGCCCCGGGACGACCTCGCCGCGCTCGATCGCGTCCGCCTCCTCGCTCGCGCGGGCGCTCACCCCGAGCGTGTCGAGGCCGCGGCGGCCCCGGGGGTAGCGGCCGATCCTCGAGGCGGCGCGCCGCAGAAGCCGGATGGCGCCGTGACGGTTGCCGCGCAGCAGGTGCACGTACCCGGCGCCGAGCTGAGACAGCCCCTTGAAGAGCTCCGCGTCCTCCGTGTCGCGGGCCTGCTTCCAGGCCGTCTCCCAGGCCTCGTGAGCCGGGAAGAACCGCCCCGCGTTGAAGTGCTCCCTCGCGAGTCGATGGTTCTCCTCGAGCGGGAGGGCGTCGAAGTCCTCGAGGTGCAGACGGTTCTCCGCCCCCCAGGGCTGCGGGCGCCCCAGCTCGTCGCGGGGACGCCGGGGCTTGTTGCGTCGCTCGGTGGGCCGGCCCTCCTTGCCCGTCGCTTCCTCGCGCATGGCGGCATCGTACCCGTGCCGCTCGAGATCATCGTTGGCGGAGCTCGCTGGCACCGCTCCCTCCCGGCGGATACCCTGCGGCCATGGCGACGCCCGAGGTCCCCTCCTCCATCGATCCGTCGACGGCGCGCGCCGAGGCGGCGGGAACCGGCCCCGCCTCGCCCGAGGTCTCGAGGATGCCGCCGTGGATCCCGAGGTTGATCCTCCTCGTCATCCTGTCGGGGTTCGCGGCCTTTGCCGCCCTCACGCTCTTCCGAAAGCTCCGCGACCTCATCGTGTGGCTGATCACGGCGCTGTTCCTCTCGTTCGCGCTGGAGCCGGCCGTGAACTGGCTCGCCCGTCGCGGGTGGCGTCGCGGACTCGCCACCGGTGTGGTGATCGTCGGCGTCGCGCTCGCGTTCCTCACGCTGCTCGGGCTCATGGTGCCCCTGGTCGTGAACCAGGTGCAGCAGCTCGTGAACGAGCTCCCGGGGCTCCTGGACAGGGCGAACACCTACTCGCAGCGCTGGTTCCACTACACGCTCACGAAGAAGGAGATCCTCGACTGGATCGCCAACGCCAAGATCGACATCCGAAACGTCGCCTCCAACGTCGCCTCGATCGGCGCCCGGATCCTCGGGATCGTGTTCCAGCTCCTGACGATCCTGCTGTTCACCTTCTACCTGGTGGCCGACGGACCGCGCTTCCGCAGGACGCTCTGCTCGGTCCTCACGCCGCGGCGCCAGCGCGAGGTGCTCGACGTGTGGGAGATCGCGATCGACAAGACCGGAGGCTACCTGTACTCACGCCTGCTCCTCGCCGCGCTCTCCGCGTTCTTCTCGTTCGTCGTGCTGATGATCCTGGGCGTGCCGTTCGCCGTCCCGCTCGCGCTGTGGATGGGGTTCGTCTCGCAGTTCATCCCGGTCGTCGGCACCTACATCGCGGCGGCCGTGCCGCTCTTGGTCGCCCTCCTCTCCGATCCGTGGTCGGCCCTGTTCTTCCTCGTCTACGTGCTCGTCTACCAGCAGATCGAGAACTACCTGTTCAGCCCGCGCATCACGGCCCGGACGATGCAGCTCCACCCCGCCGTCGCGTTCTTCTCCGCGCTGGCCGGCGGAAGCCTGAACGGCGTGGTCGGCGCCTTCCTCGCGCTGCCGGCCGCTGCGATCATCCAGGCGATCATCTCGAGCTACCTCACGCGGCACGAGGTCGTCGAGACCGAGCTCACGCGCGAGATCGCGCCCGCAGACGCCCGCGAGGAGCGCGCCGGGGCCAAGCGCGCGCGCCTGCTCGACCGGCTGCGGCGGAGGGGAGCGGGAGCCCCCTGACGCGGCGGCTCAGTGCTTGCGGAGCTGTCGCACGCGTCGGTGCTTGCGGCCCGTCCGGACGTGCATGCGCAGGTGCTCCTTCGCGCTCACCGGCAGGACGCTGATCTGGCCGTCGGGCTCGAGGAAGGCCTCGTAGACGTCGGTGACGTCGGCGATCTGGTTCTCGTGGATCGCCGTCCGCAGCTCCTCGGCGGTCACGCCCGCACGGGCCATGGCCCGTCGGTCCGGCCGCCCGTCCATGACGAGCTGCACGCGGGTGCCCTCGACGATGCCGCCGAGGAGCGGCGAGCGGAACACGACCGCCGCGACGAGGGCGGCGAGGGCCAGCAGGGTTGCGGCCGAGACCAGTCCGCCGGTAAGCGACGTGTCGGGTCCCACCATCGCGTTCTGCACCGCGTTGGCGATGAGGAGCACGAGCACCAGGTCGGAGACCGAAAGCTGTCCGATCTCCCGCTTGCCGGCCAGCCGGAGACCGGCCAGCACGGCCACGTACACGATCGCGCTCCTCAGCGCGACCTGCCAGAGCGGGGTGCCGAGATGGAACATCTGACGTCCTTTCGCTCGTCGTGCCTTCCGACGGGGTCATTAGACTCCAACGGATGCATCCGTCGCGGATGACGCTCGTCCCGCACACCCACTGGGACCGCGAGTGGTACGAGCCCTTCGACGTCTTCCTCGAGCGACTCGTCCCGATGATGGACTCGCTGATCCGGCTCGCCGACGCGGGCTTCCCGCACTTCCATCTCGACGGCCAGACCGCCCTGATCGACGACTACCTGGAGGCTCGCCCGGAGCGCGAGCCGGACGTGCGGCGCCTCGTCACCGCCGGCAAGCTCTCGGCCGGCCCCTGGGTCGCGCAGATGGACGAGTTCCTCACCTCGGGTGAGTCGCACGTGCGCAACCTCGAGATGGGGCTCAAACGTGCCCGGGACCTGGGCCGGGCGCTCGAGGTGGGGTATCTGCCCGACCAGTTCGGCCACATCGGGCAGATGCCGCAGATCCTGCGGCAGGCGGGAATCCGGCGAGCCGTGGTCTGGCGGGGTGTGCCCCGCGAGATCGCGTCGACGACCTTCTGGTGGGAGGCGCCGGACGGGAGCCGGGTGGCGACCGAGTACCTCGCGTTCAGCTACGCCCTCGGCGGCGACCTGCACCGCTTCACCGACCCCGAGCAGCTCGCCGCCGCGTTGCGGCGCAAGGCCGAGCAGGTCGGCCCGTTCCTCCCGACGGACCGGATGCTGATCATGGTCGGCTCGGACCACTCCGGGCCCGACGCCACCCTCCCCGAGAGGCTCGCGAAGGCCGAGCCCATGCTGCCCGGCCTCTCGATCCAAGTCGCGTCGCTCGCCGAGCACGTCGACGCCCCCCTGCCCGACGGGCTCCCCACCTGGCGCGGCGAGCTCCGGTCCTCCGCCCGGGCGCACCTCCTCCCGAACGTCTACTCGGCCCGCGCGCACCAGAAGCGCGAGCGCGGGCGCGTCGAGTCGCTCATCGAGCGGTACGCGGAGCCGCTGGCCGCCCTCGTGCCGGGGTTCGGCTGGCCCCGGGAGAGGCTCGATCGAGCCTGGACCCTCCTGCTCTGGAACGGCGCGCACGACTCGGCGTGCGGATGCTCCCACGATCGGGTGGCGCGCGACGTCGACGCGCAGTACGCGGAGGCTCGTGCGATCGGCGAGGGGATCGTCCACGAGGCGCTCGCGTCGCTCGGCGCGCTCGTCTCGGAGGCCGGGCTGCTGCGGTTCAACCCGTCGCCGTTCGAGCGCGACGGCGTCCCGGGGCTCGGGTGGCGGGTCGAGCCGGCCGGGCGCGAGCCGGAGGGAACGCCGGTCGAGGTCGTCGCGCGCGGTGGCTGGGCACACGCCGAGGGTCTCGCGTTCACCTTCGGGGACGAGCCGGACGTGGGCGACCTGTACAACTTCTGCTGGGCCCGCGAGGAGCAGGTGCCCTCGCCGCCCGACGGTCTGGAGGTTCGGGGTCACCGCGTCCGTGCGGTGTGGGAGGGGCTCGAGGTGCGGCTCCGCGTCGTGCGCCGGGCCGGCGAGGCCGTCATTCGCCTCGAGGGCGTCATCAACAACCGTCGCCCGGACCACCGACTCCGGCTGCACATCCGACTTCCCCGCGAGGCGGAGGGATCGGTGGCGGGCTCGCCGTTCGAGCTCATCCGCCGTCCGCTCGTCTCCGAGGGCAGCGACCTCGAGGCGCCCTCCCCGACCTGGCCCGCCCGCCACGTCGTCCTGGCCGCCGACGTGGCCGCCTACCACGAGGGCGTGTTCGAGTACGAGGTCGTCGGCGACGAGCTGAGGCTCACGCTCCTCCGATCCGTCGGCACGATCAGCCGCGAGTCGATCCCCACCCGGCCGTGGGCGGCCGGCCCGGGGACCCCAACCCCCGAGGCGCAGATGATCGGGACCACCGCGTTCGCGATCGGCCTTCGGGCGAACGCCTCCCACGAGGTCCTGCTCCCGGACTGGGAGCGGTTCGCGCTCCCGCCGGCGGAGGCCCCCGCGACCGGCGGCGGGAGCCTCCCCGCCGTGGGTCGACTGCTCGAACTCGAGGGCGACGCGGCGCTTTCCAGCGTCCGCCGGCACGAGGGCGAGCTCGAAGTGCGTCTGTGGAACCCGCGCTCGGACGGCCCCGCTCGAGCCAGAGTCGCCGGCCGCCGGCTGACCCTCGGCCCGGCCGAGATCCGCACGCATCGCACCGCGCTCGCCGCCCTCCGCGACTGATCGCCCGCTGCCAGCGGCCGGCCTCGAGCGGTTCCTCGCCCGGGCGCCCGCCCCGGACGGATCCGGTCGAGCGCGACCGGCGGACGACGGTCCGAGCTCGGACATGGCCCTCCCTCTGTGGCCGGACGACCGTACGCTCCCCCAGTTCGCGTACGCTGTGGTCGAGGTGGACCCGCAGCGCTCGTCCCAGGATCGCCGGACCCAAGCCCGCCCGCCCCTCGTCACCGCGCTCGTGCGACGCAGGCGCGGGCGTCGCCGGATCGTCGTCCCCCACCCGGGACCGGTCGCGGACCGGCAGCGAGCCGGCGGGAAGTCGGGGGCGCTGCGCGCCGCGATCTTCGGCGTGAACGACGGCTTGGTCTCGAACGCGGCCCTGATCATGGGCGTCGCCGGGGCCGGGCAGTCGAACCGGGTGATCGTGCTCGCGGGGGTCGCGGGCCTCCTGGCCGGCGCGTTCTCGATGGCGGCCGGGGAGTACATCTCGATGCGGGTCCAACGCGAGGTGTTCGAGCGGCTCATCCACCTGGAGGCCCACGAGATCGGGTCGAACGCTGAGGCCGAGCGCCGGGAGCTCGCCTCCCTGTACGAGCGTAAGGGCATCTCGGCCGAGCTCGCGGAGCGGATCGCGGAGGAGGTCATGCGCCGTCCCGAGACGGCGCTCGAGACCCACGCGCGCGAGGAGCTCGGGCTGGACCCTCGCGAGGGGCTGGGCTCCCCGTGGGCGGCCGCCGGTTCCTCGCTCGTCATGTTCTGCCTTGGCGCACTTGTCCCGCTCGTGCCGTTCACGATCGGGAGCGGCGACGCGGCGGTGATCGCCGCGGCCGCCCTCGCGCTCGTCACGCTCGCGGGAGTCGGAGCCGCCATGTCGATCCTCACCGGTCGCTCACCCCTGGTCTCCGGGCTGCGGATGCTGGCGATCGGCGGGTCGGCGGCCCTCGTGACGTTCGGAGTCGGCAAGCTCCTCAACGTGACCACGGGTCTGTAGGCTGGCCGCCCGTCCGACGCGACCACGGCTGCCGGCCGCCGGCGGCCGGTCACTCCCCCGACCACTCGCCCCCGCTGATCAGCTGGTCGAGCGAGCTCCGCAACGCCTCGTACCTGCGCTCGCCGAGCTCGCGCCGCACCCGCGACTCGAGAGCCGCCATCGCCCGGCGCGCCTCCGCCACGTACCGGCGGCCGCGAGCGGTGAGCCGAACGACCTTCGACCTCGCGTCCTCCGGGTCAGGTACCCGCCGCACGTAGCCGCGGTTCTCGAGGTCGTCGACGATCAGCATCATGCCCTGCTTCGACATGCGCGCCCGACGCGCGAGGTCGGTCAGCCGGGTTCCCGAGCGGCGGTCGATGTTCATGAAGACCGCCGCGTGCGCCGGCCGAGCGTCCGGATAGCCCCGCTCTTCGAGCCCCGACCGCAGCTCCGACGCGAGGGCCCGGTGGGCTTCGAGCAGGAGCCGCACGAGGTCGGTGTCCGTCACGGCCGCCATCTTCGATGCGCGATCGACTCACGTCAATCAGGTTGACGAAGGCACCCGGCCGACCGCGGTACCCTCGTCGGTATGGGAATCGAGGTCCGCGAGGCGACGCCCGACGAGCACGAGGAGGCCGGACGCGTGACGGCGCTCGCCTACCGGGAGTTCGCGCGACCGGACGATCCCGACTGGGAGCGGTACCTGGCCCGCATCGCGGACGTCCGCGCCCGGGCGGAGCGGACGACGATCCTCGTGGCGGTCGAGGAAGGTCGGATCCTCGGCTCCGTCACGCTCGAGCTCGACGGTCGCACCGAGGACGAGGACGCCGACGCGCCCCTCGCGCCCGACGAAGCGCACCTGCGCATGCTCGGCGTCCATCCCGAGGCCAGACGTCGCGGGGTGGCTCGCGCCCTCGTGCAGGCGTGCATCGAGCGCGCCCGGGCGGCCGGCAGGCGGCGCGTGACGCTCAACACCACCTCGCGGATGCGCGCGGCGCAGGCGATGTACGAGGGGATGGGGTTTCGACGCACACCCGATCGCGTCTTTCCCGACGGGTTCGTGCTGCTCGGGTACGAGAAGGAGATCTGAGCTCAGAGCTCGTCCGGCGCGGTCGCCCGGCGGACGACCTCGCCGCTCGCGAGGACGAGTCCATCCTCCGTGACCGCCTCGACGGCTCCGCTCCGGAACTGCTGCTCGTACAGCCGCGCGTACAGGCCCCCGCGCGCCACCAGCTCGCCGTGGGTCCCGCGCTCCACGACTCGCCCCCGGTCCACGACGAAGATCACGTCGGCCGACAGGATCGTCGACAACCGGTGAGCGATGGCGATCGTGGTGCGCCCGCGCATCAGCGGGCGGAGGGCCTCCTGGACGAGCCGCTCCGAGGTGGTGTCCAGGCTCGAGGTCGCCTCGTCGAGGATCAGAATCCGGGGGTCCTTGAGGATCACGCGCGCGATCGCCAGGCGCTGCTTCTCGCCGCCGGAGAGCTTGTACCCGCGCTCTCCCACAACCGTGTCGTAGCCCTCGGGCAGCTCCATGATCCGGTCGTGGATGAAGGCGGCTCTCGCGGCCCCCTCGAGCTCCTCCTGCGACGCGTCGGGTTTGCCGTACAGGAGGTTCCGACGCACCGTGGTGTGGAACAGGTAGGTCTCCTGGGTCACGATCCCGATGAGGCCGCCGAGCGACTCGAGCCTCAGCTTCCGGACGTCGATCCCATCGATCAGGACGGCGCCGCGCTGGACGTCGTAGAAGCGCGGGACCAGGTAGGTCATGGTGGTCTTGCCCGCGCCGCTCGGTCCCACAAGCGCGGCGAGCTGCCCGGGCTCGATCTCGAGCGAGACGCCCTCGAGCGCCCACTCGCGGGAATGCCGCGCGTGCCCGTCGTCGGAGATCTCCGAGGGCGTCGTCTCCTCGACCGGCAGATCGTACCGGAACCAGACGTCGGAGAACTCCACCCGCCCGCGGACCCGATCCACGGGCAGATCGACCGCGTCGGGCGCGTCGGCGATCTCGTGGTGCATGTCCAGGTACTCGAAGATCCGGTCGAAGAGCGCCATCGACGTTTGGACGTCGCTCGAGACCTGCAGCATCGACCCGATCGGGAAGAACAGGCGCGACTGCAGCGTCGTGAACGAGACCAGGTCTCCCGAGTTGATCGCGCCGACGTGCCCCCGGATCACCCACCCGGCGACCAGGTACACGAGCGCGGGCGTGATCGAGAAGAACGTGCCGACCAGCGCGAAGAAGGATCGACCGATCATCGTCTGCTTGATCTGGAGACCGGTCAGCCGCTCGTTCTCGCCGCGGAACCGGTCGATCTCGTGCCGCTGGCGGCCGAAAGCCTTGGAGAGCAGGATGCCCGAAACCGAGAGCGTCTCCTCCGTGATGGTGGTGAGGTCGGCCATGGACTGCTGGGTGACCGCCGCCACGCGCTGCCGCGCCTTCCCGACCTTGTACGTGAGCCACATGAAGAGCGGGGTCATGAAGAGCGAGAGCACGGTGAGCTGCCACGAGATGACGAGCATCGCGACGACCGAGCTCACGATGACGACGACGTTCGACAGGATGCTCGACGCCGTGTCGGTCACCACCGACTGCACGCCGCCGACGTCGTTGGCCAGTCGCGACTGGATCTCGCCCGTGCGCGTCGTGGTGAAGAAGCGGAGCGGCATGAACTGGAGGTGGGAGTACAAGGCGTTGCGGAAGTCCTGCATCACCCGAAGACCCACCAGGTTGGACAGGTAGGTCTGCCCGATCCCGATCAGCCCCGTCAGCACGGGAACCAGGATCATGATCCCCGCGTAGAGATAGAGGAGGTGCAGGTTCGGGCACCGCAGCCCACCGCAGGTCGGACTGCCGGGGGGGACTCCGAACAGCGCGTTGTTGAACACCGCCCGGATCATCAGCGGGTTCACCACGCCCAACCCGGACGTCACGGCGATGGCGAGCCCGACGAGGGCGACCTTCCTCCGGTAGGGGCGGAACGCCCCCACGACGCGGCGGACCGTCTGCCGCTTGATCGGGCGCCGGTCCTGTTCGGGGACCGTGACGCGCATGAACCTGCCGTGGCCTCGCATGCTCCAAGGGTAGTCGGGCGCGACCGATCCGTTCGGGCTAGCCTTCGAACCGTGCTGCACTTCTCCGAGTGGGCGCTCGTGGGCAGGATGGCACTCGCCGCTTTGCTCGGATACCTGATCGGGTTCGAGCGCGAGTGGCGAGGCAAGCCGGCCGGCGAGCGGACCTTCGCGCTGATCGGGCTCGGCGCCGCCGCGTTCACCTCGATCGGCGCGGCCGAGTCCATCGCCGGGGCGACCAGGGTCATCCAGGGCGTCGTGGCCGGGGTGGGGTTCCTGGGCGCCGGACTCATCTTCCGGGAGGCGAGCGGCGGTGTGATGGGGCTCACGACCGCGGCGTCGTCCTGGGCGGTGGCCGCGGTGGGCGTGCTGGTCGGCGCCGGCGCCTACGCGGCGGCCGCGGCCGCGACGCTCCTCGTGCTGCTCATCCTCGAGATCAACCGGCTGCCGATCCTCCGCCGGATCGAGCGCGGCCGCCGACGCGAGGGACGGGGCTCCGAGGACCCCGCCGCGGACGAGGGAGCCTGAGGCCGGCCAGCTCCTTCGCGCGCTCGAGCACCGCGTCGAGCATCTCGGGGGTGAGCTTGCGCGTGAACGTGTTCTGCTGGCTGGGGTGGAAGCACCCGACCAGCGCATACGGCCCCACCTCGGCCTCGGCGAGGTGCCCGAACCGGGGCTTGGGCTTCGCCCGGTGGCCGAGCGCCGCAAGCGTCCGGAGCGCCCCGTCCCACGCGAACGCGCCCAGCGCGACGATCGCGCGGACTCCGTGCAGGGCCCGCAGCTCCCGCTCGAGGAAGGGCAGGCAGGCATCCCGCTCCGCCGGGGTCGGCCGGTTCTTCGGCGGGCAGCAGCGATTCACCGCGGCGAGGTACGCGCCCGCCAGCGCGAGCCCGTCGTCGCGGGAGACCGAGGTCGGCTGGTTGGCGAGCCCCACCCGGTACAGACCCGCGAACAGGAAGTCCCCCGACCGGTCACCGGTGAAGATCCTTCCGGTGCGGTTTCCGCCGTGCGCCGCCGGCGCGAGCCCGAGGACCAGGATGCGGGCGCTCGGGTCTCCGAACCCGGGCACCGGCTTGCCCCAGTACTCCTGGTCGGCGAACCGGGCCGTCCGGTCGCGGGCCACCTTCTCGCGCCAGGCCACGAGGCGCGGGCATCGACGGCAGGCGACGACGTCGCGCCGAACCTCCTCGAGCTCGCGGGCGCTCACCCGGCCCCCGCGGCGCGCCCCGGAGCACGCGCCACCGGGCACGCCCTCACGCACGGAGCGCAAGCCGGTCCACCCGATGGCGACGCGAGCGCGGAGGCCGTGGATTCCCTCGCAAGGGCGTCGACGACCGCCGGCCATCGGGGCATGGGCCGATGCTAGCGCGGCGGCGCGCTCGAGACGCTCACCGCCGACGCGCGCGGCGGCGGAGGGCCCGGAATCGGTCCGCCGCCCGCTCGAAGGCGTCGAGCGGTGCGAGCAGGTCCCCAAGGAGACCGATCAGCGCTTCGAACCCCTCCGGCATCTCTGCCGCGAGCCGCAGCCGTTCCGCCCGCTCGAGCCCGAGCTCGATCGCCTCGGCGCACGCGCGCCATTCCTCCTCGAGCTCGCTCGTCCGCCACGTCGGCATCCGGTC
Organism: Actinomycetota bacterium; assembly: GCA_021325015.1. Lineage (GTDB taxonomy): Bacteria > Actinomycetota > UBA4738 > UBA4738 > HRBIN12 > JAJPHY01. Next base: position 16,970 of record JAJPHY010000023.1, read on the forward strand.
CCGGGCGGCCCGCAGCCCCTCCTCGAACTCGAGCAGGGTCTCGGCGAGCGGACGGCCCGGGAGCCGCGTCGACGGGACGGACTCGGTGAGCGCTTGCCTGGCGCGCTCCAGCGGCTCGAGCGTGTCGCGGAATCCCTCGAGCGCCCGCGCCAGCGCGTCGGGAAGCGGGCGGCGGCCGAAGACCGGCATCAGCCTCGCCGCTCGGCCAGCACGGCGAGCGCCGTCTCGGGGTCGTTCGACGCGATGGCGTCGACCCCCCAGTCGAGCGCCGCGCGGATCGCGTCGGGCTCGTCAACCGTCCACGTCCCCACCCGAACGCCCGCCGAGTGCGCGCGGCGCACGAACGGCCCGCCGACCCTCCGCAGGGCGTCCACGCTGGGGAGGACGAACGCGTGGCCCCCTTCGAGGGCGAGAGCGAGCGCCTCGTCCGGGTCCAGCGCCCGGGTGGTGAGGAACCCGGTCGGAACCGCCGGCGCGAGCCGGCGGACGGCCGCGATGGAACGGGGGTTGAACGACAGCACGAGCCCCGGGCCGTCGAAGTCGGCGGTCTCGAGGGCGGCGAGCGTCGCGTCCACGATCCGCTCCCGATCCTGCTCGTACGCGGGTTCCCCGGGGACGTTCTTGATCTCGAGGGCGACCCCGCCCCGACCCGAGACCGCGCGGAGGACCTCGTCGAGCGTCGGGATCTGCGCGGGGCGGTCCGCGGTGCCCGCGTTCAGCGAGCGAAGATCCTCCAGGGTGAGCTCGTGGACCCATCCGGCGCCGTCGGTGGTGCGGGACACCTCGGGATCGTGGACGACGACCGGCACCCCAGCCGCCGACAGGCGCACGTCGAGCTCGACGAGCGGCGCGCCGGCCGCGAGCGCGGCCTCGAAGGCGGGGAGCGTGTTCTCCGGGTGGGTCGCCGACGCTCCTCGATGCGCGACCACCACGGGGAAGGCGTCGTCGTCGAGAGCCCGAACCCGCACGGTCCCTCAGACGGTGCTCGACGGGCAGAGGTGGCTCACCGGGCAGTCGCCGCACCGGGGGCGCCGTGCCTCACAGATGGCCCGGCCGTGGTCGATCAGCACGTAGGTGAAGCGGAACCACTCGCGCTTGGGGACCAGCCGCATCAGGTCGCGCTCGATCTTGTCCGGATCGCTCTCCGAGCTGAACCCCAATCGGTTCGCCAGGCGCTTGACGTGCGTGTCGACCGCGATCCCCTCGACCTTGCCGAACGCGTTGCCAAGGACGATGTTGGCCGTCTTGCGGGCGACCCCACGGAGCGTCAGGAGGTCGTCCATCGTGTCGGGGACCTCGCCGCCGTAGACCTCCACGATGCGCTGACACGCGGCGCGGATCGACGCGGCCTTCTGGTTGTAGAAGCCGGTCGGCTTGATGTCGCGCTTGAGCTCGTCCTCCGGCACGCGCAGGTAGTCCTCCGCGCGACGGTATTTCCGGAAGAGGGTCCGCGTGACCTCGTTCACCTTCTCGTCCGTGCACTGGGCCGAGAGGATCGTGGCGACGAGCATCTCGAGCGGCGTCGTGAAATGGAGCGCGACGTGCGCGTTCGGATAGGCCTCGGACAGCAGGCGGATGATCTCCGGCGCCCGCTTCTCGATGGGCGTCGATCGATCCAGCCGAGCCTTCGCTCTCGCCGGCATGGTCGGACTCTAGCGCGACCCGCCGGGCGTCGGCCGCTCGGCGACCTCAGGAGCCCCCATGGTCGAGCGCGAGCGGCAGGTCGAACGCGCCCCCAGGATTGTGGTGCTCCCACGCGCCGTCTCGCAGGACGTGGACCCCGGCCCGGCCCATCACCGTCCACCGGTGGCCGTCGCCGACCATGGCGGTCTCCTCGTCGAGCCTCACGAACACCTGGCCCGGCGCCACCGAGCGCACGATGGCCTCGGTCGCACCCGGGATCCAGGTGTCGACCACGTCCCAGTGGGGACCGAACAGGATGCCGCTTGCGTATCCCAGCCCGGGCGCCCATACCCGCTCGAAGTCCGTGGCGTCGCTGTCGAAGGTCACCTCGGTCAGACACGCGACTCCCGCGCTGCATCCGGCATACGCCAGGCCGTCGCGCACGGCCGCGCAGAGCGCCCGCCAA
>JAJPHY010000049.1 GCA_021325015.1 Actinomycetota bacterium
GCGCCTCCTTGCCCTGGAAGTCCGGCTTGTCCATCTTCACGGCGAAGGCGAGGCCCGCCTCGAACGGGTCGTGCTCGGTGTGGATGTCCTGGCCCCACAGGCGGTAGCCCTTCTCCAGCCGCAGCGAGTCGAACGCCCCCATCCCGGCCGCGACGAGACCGTGCTCGCCCCCGGCCTCCCACAGCAGGTCCCACGCCCGCTCGCCCATCTCGATGGGGCCGTAGAGCTCCCAGCCGAGCTCCCCCACGTAGCTGATCCGCTGGGCGAGCACGGGTACCTCGCCCACCTGGATCTCGGCCGCCCGCAGGTACGGGAGCGCCTCGTTCGAGACGTCGGAGTCGGTCACCCCCGAGAGCACCTCGCGGGCGCGGGGGCCGAACAGGCCGAGGGCGAACCACTGCGAGGTGCGGTCGAGGATCGAAACCCGCTCCCCGTCCCGAACCTGCCGGCGGAGCCACGCGAGGTCGTGCATCCCCGAGCCGCCGCCGGTGACCACGCGGAACCGCTGGGGCCCGAGACGGGCGACGGTGAGGTCGCAGCGGATCCCGCCCTTCGGGGTGAGCATCGCCGTGTAGACGACGGCCCCGACCGGGCGGTCGATCCGGTTCGCGCACACGCGCTCCAGGAACCCGCACGCGTCCGGACCCTCGACGTCGAGCTTCACGTAAGGAGTGAGGTCGAAGAGCGCCACCCGCTCGCGCGTCGCGAGGTGCTCGGCCCCGACGGCGGGCGACCAGAACCGGGCGGCCCACCCCTCGCGCCTCGCCCAGACCGCGTCCGGCGGGACGAGCGGCGCGTTCGCCTCGAACCACTGCGGGCGCTCCCAGCCGGCGCTCGCGAAGAAGCGGGCGCCGAGCTCCTCGTGCCGCCGCGCGAACGGCGTGAGACGCAGGCGCCTCGGATGCTCCATCTGCTGGAGCGGGTGGATGATGTCGTACACCTCGCGGTACTGCTGCGCGCCGCGCGCCCACACGTAGGGGGGCGTGGTCATGTGGGGGTAGAACCGGTTCGCATCCGCCTCGGCGAGGTCCATCGACGGCTCGCCCTCGGCGATCCACTCGGCGACCATCCGGCCCATGCCGCCCGCGTGGGTGACCCACACGGCCTCGCAGATCCAGAACCCTCCAACCTCCGCCGACTCGCCGACGATCGAGCCCATGTCGGGCGTGAACGAGAACATCCCGTTGATCGCGGAGGACTCGTCGATGCGACCGGCGACCGGCGGCAGCAGCCGGACGCTCGCCTCGTAGGCCACCTGGAAGTGCTCGGGGGTGAACGGCTCGACCGAGGGGATCGGCTCGCCCTCGCGGTACGGCCGGAGGTCGTCGGGCTCGAACAGGATCGGCTCGTGCCGGTAGTTGCCGATCGCGTAGCGGTCACCGCGCTGCCGGTAGTAGAGGGAGACGTCCTGGTGCCGAAGGATGGGGTGGCGCACCTCGACCCCGGCGTCGGCAGCGAGCTCGGGGAGCGGATGCGTCCACACGAGCTGGTGCTGCAGCACCGCGAGCGGGATCGGCACACCGGCCATCCGGCCGACCGCCGGTCCCCAGATCCCGGCGCAGACGAGCACCCGCTCGCACTCGATGCGCCCGCGGTCGGTGAGGACGCCGCGGACCCGCCCGTCGCGCACGTCGAAGCCCGTGACCCTCACGCCGCCCTCGAACGCCACGCCCTTGGCCTCGGCGGCCCGAGCGAGGGCGGCCACGATCCGGATCGCCTTCGCGATCCCGTCGGTCGGCACGAAGTAGGCGCCGAGGATCGCTCCGGGATCGAGGATCGGGATCCGCTCGACGGTCTCCTGCGGAGACAGGAGCGTCGCGCCCTCGATCCCGTACGAGCGCGCGAACCCGAGGCGTCGCTTCAGCTCCTGCATCCGCTCGGGCGTCGTGGCGACCTCGACCCCACCGACCGCGTGAAAGCACGGCTCGCCGTCGAGGTCGAGCGAGCGATAGAGCTCGACCGAGTACTGCGCGAGCCGGCACATCGTCCGGGAGCCATTGGTCTGGAAGACCAGCCCCGGCGCGTGCGAGGTCGACCCGCCGGTCTCGAACAGCGGCCCCTGGTCGATCACCAGCACGTCGGTCAGGCCGAGGTGGGCGAGGTGGTAGGCGGCGCTCGCGCCGACGATCCCGGCGCCCACGATCACCAGATCGGCTCGATCCCGCAACGACGCGCTCCCGCGGCCCGTGGATTGCGCGAACCTCACGCGCGCCTCAATGGTGGACCAGGCGCGTTGCGCTCACCACCCGTTCGTTGCGCATCCGGCAACACGTGCCCCCGCCCGGTCTCGTGCCCGACGAACAGGCCGTAGGGCGGCCGCCCTTAGCCGATCCCATGCGGGAGGTCGCCCTCGGGACCTCGGCTCTTGATCTGGGCCGCGTGCTGAGCCTATGCTCAGAGCGAGCGCTCAGTCACTTGAGAGGCGGGGGCGTGGCCAAGAGCGGAGTCAGGCGAGGAGCCGACCGACCCCAACAGCCGCGGAGGCGGATCGTCGACGCGGCCATCGAAACCCTCAAGCGAGAGGGGTTCGCCGGGACCAGCGCGAGGGCGATCGCCTCGACCGGAGGGTTCAGTCAGGGGCTGGTCTTCTACCACTTCGGCACGCTGTCCGAGCTCCTGCTTGCGGCGCTCGACGAGACGAGCGCCCGAAGGATGGCCCGCTACGCCCAGGCGCTCGAGGAGGTGCGCGGCCCGAGCGACCTCCTGCGAATCGCCCGCGAGATCTTCGAGCAGGACCTCGACGAGGGGCACACCGTCGTCCTCACCGAGATGATCAGCGCGGCGTCGACGCTCCCCGAGCTCGGTCCCGAGGTGGTCGCCCGGATCGAGCCCTGGATCGCGTTCGCCGCCGACGCCGTGCGGAGGGCGGTCGGCTCGTCGCCGCTCGAAGCGATCCTCCCCGACGAGATCGCCGGGTTCGCGCTCGTCGGCTTGTTCCTCGGGGTCGAGCTCCTCGCGCACCTCCAGGCCGACCGAGCCCGCGCGCGGGCGCTGTTTGACGCCGCTTCGGCGCTCGTGGCACTCATCGATCAGGTACCGGGCCCAGGCTCTCGGGGGCGCTGAGATGGCCGCAGCGAGCCGGCGCCGGCGTCTGGATCGCTCCACGATCCTGGCCGGATGCGCGCTGGGGGTCGCCATCGCCGCGGCGACCTGGCTCGTGCTCTGGCCGTGCTTCTACGAAGGGGTGACCGTGACGGCGCGGCCCGTGCCCGCCGGCTCGGCGCGCGCAGCGGTGACGAGCGGCCTGGCGATCCGATTCTGTCGATCCCTCGTGGCCGAGAACGGCACGTGGGTGCTGAACCTCCTCGCCGTCCCGATCGCGCTGTCGGCGCTGGGGTTGTCGGCCGCGATCGCGAGACGCCAGCGGATCCTGTGGCTGGTGGCCGTGGTGGTCCTGGGGCTCTGCCTGCTCGCCGCGTGGAGCATCGGCCTGTTCTTCACCCCGGCGGCCGTCGCGCTCCTCGCGTCCGCGGCGACGAGCCGGAAACGCGACCGCGTGAGCTAGCCAGAGGTGTGCTGGAAGGCCGTGAGCCGGCCGTCGCGAAGCGACACGATCACGCCCTGGAGCACCCCCTGCTGGTACTCGCTCCCCGGGTTGAAGCACCGGGTCCGCCCGATCCGGATCCGTCCGCCGGACTCGTGGATGTGCCCGTGGAGGCCGACGACCGGCTGGTAGCGCTCGATCGCCTCGCGGACGGCCGAGCTCCCACCGCC
>JAJPHY010000108.1 GCA_021325015.1 Actinomycetota bacterium
CCGGCGGCCGAGATCATGGACGTCATCACCGACTACGAGGCCTACCCCGAGTGGGCCGAGGTCAAGTCCGCCAGGGTCCTGCAGCGGGGGGAAGGGGGCCTCGCCACCGAGGTCGCCTACGAGGTCGACGTGCCGCTGCTCGGACGGGCCTCCTACACGCTCGCGTACCGGTACGCCGGCGACGCCGGCCTGTCGTGGGTCACGAAGGAGGCGCGCGGCGCCGTGAGCAACATCACTGGGGAGTACCTGCTGAACGAGCTCGACGGGGGGCGCACGGAGGTCACGTACCGCCTGAGCGTCGAGCTGGCCGTGCTGCTGCCGGGAATCGTCCGGACGCAGGGCGCCAAGCGCGTGATCGAGAACGCCCTGGAGCACCTCAAGCGGCGGGTCGAGCTTGGTTGAGCGGTGCCTCGGCGGCCGGCCGCCTCTCTGCCCGCGACCGGACTCGCTAAGCTAGCCACGGATGCGAGTCCTGCTGTTCACCGGGAAGGGCGGCGTGGGCAAGACGACCGTGGCCGCGGCCACCGCCGTAAAGGCCGCCGGAGCGGGCAGCCGGACGATGATCATGAGCACGGACCCGGCGCATTCGCTCGCCGACTCGTTCGACGTCGAGATCTCCGACCGGGCGACCCAGGTGGCGCCGAACCTGTGGGCCGAGCAGATCGACGCGCAGAGCCGGCTCGAGACCAACTGGCGCGAGATCCAGGAGTACATCATCCAGGTGATGAACTGGGCCGGCCTGGAGACGATCCAGGCCGAGGAGCTCTCGGTGATCCCGGGGCTGGACGAGATCTTCAGCCTGATCGACGTGAAGCGCCACGTCGACGAGGGCCGCTACGACCTGCTGGTGGTCGACTGCGCGCCCACCGCGGAGACGCTTCGGCTGCTCTCGCTGCCGGAGATCATGAACTGGTACATCGAGCGCATCTTCCCGGTGGAGCGTCGGGTGGTGAAGGCCGTCCGGCCGCTCGTGTCCAAGATGACCACGCTGCCGATCGCCGGAGACCAGGTGTTCGGAGCCGTGGAGCGCCTGCACCGCAACCTGGACGCGGTTCGCCGCATCTTGACCGACGAAGGGTCCTCGACGGTCCGCCTGGTCGTCAATCCCGAGAAGATGGTGATCTCGGAGGCGCGCCGGACGTACACGTATATCGGGCTGTTCGGCTACCGCGTCGACGCCGTGATCGTGAACCGCATCCTTCCCGAGGACGTGACCGATCCGTACTTCGTGACGTGGAAGGGCATCCAGGCGGAGCATCTGGAAACGGTTCGCGAATCCTTCCAGCCGGTCCCGATCCTCACGGCCCGCCTGTTCGATCGCGAGCTGGTGGGCCTCGCGCTCCTCGACGCGATGGGCGACGAGATCTACAGGGGGGGCAACGTGATGGACGTGCTCTACCGGGACGAGCCGATCCGCATCCGCAAGCGCGGCCCGGTCTACGCGCTCTCGATGCGGCTCCCGTTCGTCTCCAAGGAGGACATGGACATCCACCGACGCGGCGACGAGCTGTTCGTCCGCGTCGGCTCCTACAAGCGGAACCTCATCCTTCCCCAGATCCTCCAGCGCCTCGAGGTGCGGGGGGCGAACTTCGTCGGTGACCACCTGGAGATCGCGTTCGCGCGCACGCCGGAGGCGGGCGCGGCGGTCGCGCGAGGGGGGCGAGGACGTGGCTGAATCACGGAGCAGGGCCCGTGCGTCGGCGGCGGGCACGGACGCGAAGCGGTCCGCGTCGCCGGAGTCCCAGGGATCTCCCATGTGCCAGGTCGCCTTCTGTCCGATCGGGCTCGCGCTCTCGAGCGTCCAGCAGGCCGCTCCCGACGTGATGGAGCACCTGCTCGCGGCGGCGCGCGAGTTCTTCCTCGCCGCCAAGGCCGTGGTCGACGCTCGGGCTGCGGACCTGCAGGCGGGTTCCGCGCCCTCCAGGTTGGAGAGGATCGAGATCGCATGATCGAGCTCGATCGCGCCGTCGTGCGACGGCTCGTGGAATGGGACCCGGACGGGGTCCCGATCACCTCGGTGTACCTCACGGTCGACGGACGCCGGTACCCGAGGAAGGCCGACTACGAGGTTCGCCTCGACGAGCTCCTGAGGAGGGCGAAGGCACAGGCCGAGGGCCTGGGGCACGAGGCGCTCCGCTCGGTGCGCTGCGACGTCGGGGCCATCCAGGCCCACGTGCGGGAGGAGTTCGAGCGCGGCGACACGCGCGGGCTGGCGATCTTCTCCTCGCACGATGCCGGCTTGTGGGAGGACGTTCGGCTCCCACGGCCGGTGCGAGACCGGGTCGTGGTGGCCCCGACGGCCGACGTGCTCCCGCTCGAGCACGTGCTCGAGACCCACCCCACCGTGTGCGTGGCGCTGGTCGACTACGAGAAGGCTCGGCTGTTCCTCTCCGAGCTGGGACGCATCGAGGAGCTGTTCGACGTCTGGGACGACGTCCCGGGTCGACACGACCAGGGCGGGTGGGCGCAGATGCGCCTGCAGCGCCATGTCGACGATCACCGTCACCGTCATCTGCGCAACGTCGCGGAGGCGCTCTTCCGCCTGTGGAAGCGCCGCCCGTTCGATCATTTGGTCCTCGCCGGACCGGCGGAGGGCCACCTCGAGCTCGAGCGGGAGCTCCACGCCTACCTCCGCCAGCGCGTCCGGGCGCGACTTCCGATGCCGATCGTCGCCACCTCCGAGGAGGTGCTCGCCCGCACGCTCGAGGTGGAGGAGGAGCTGGAGCGTCGGCTGCAGGCCGAGCGGATCGAGCGGCTCACGAGCGCGGCCGCCTCGGGCGGCGGAGCGGTGCTGGGGCTCGGTCCCACGCTGGCGGCCCTCGGCGACGGACGCGTCGCCGAGCTGCTCGTCTCGCTCGAGTGCTCCTCACCCGGCGCACGCTGCCCGGCCTGCGGACGGCTTGCGGAGCGCGACGGATCTTGCGAGCGGTGCGGCGCCGCGCTCGAACCGGTCCCGGACGTCGTGGAGGCGGCCGTCGCGTCGGCGCTCCGACAGGGGTGCCGCGTGGAGACCATCGTGGTCGACGGGCTCGCGGGCTCCGGCGGCATCGGCGGGTTCCTCAGGTTTTGATCGCCGCCGAGCATGGGGAGCCCGACGTGACGGCGACGATGGGTGAGGCCGTCGGCATCGACGTGGGCGGAACCAAGATCGCGGGGCTCCGGGTTTCGCGGGAGGGGCGGGTTCTTGCCCGACGCACGGTCCCCACCCCCGCGAGCGACCCCGAGGCGACCGTGGCGGAGATGGTCCGCGTGGCGAGCGAGCTCCGGACGCCGCCCGTCGTCGCGGTGGGCGTCGGCGCGGCCGGCATGGTCGACGTGGGCACCGGCGTGCTCCGGTACGCGCCGAACCTCGCCTGGCGGGAGCTCCCGATCGCCGAGCGCCTTCGCGAGGCGCTCGGCCTGCCGTGTCAGGTCGACAACGACGCCAACGCCGCGGCCTGGGGGGAGTACCGGTTCGGCGCCGGCCGGGGGTACCGGCACATGCTCCTCGTCACCGTGGGCACGGGCATCGGGGGTGGGATCGTGGCCGGTCGGCGACTGTTTCGGGGGGCGCATGGGTTCGCCGCCGAGATCGGCCACATCGTCGTGGATCCCGGCGGTCCGCTCTGCGGCTGCGGCAATCGGGGGTGCTGGGAGCAGGTGGCGTCCGGCCACGCGATCGGCAGGCTCGGACGCGAGGCCGTGGCCTCGGGCGACTCGTCGTTGATCGCCGAGCTCGCGGGTGGCGATTCGGCCGCCGTCACCGGGCAGACGGTCACCGAGGCCGCGCTCCGGGGCGACCGCACGGCCGTGTCGATCCTGGCCGAGGTGGGGAGGCGGCTGGGCGTCGGGATCGCGGGGCTCGTGAACGTGCTCGATCCCCAGGTTGTGGTGGTGGGCGGCGGAGCGATCGCGGCAGGCGAGCTGCTGCTCGAACCCGCCCGAGCGGCCTACGGCGTGGCGGTGGAGGCCCCCGACCACCGACCGCCCGTCCCCATCGTGGCGGCTCAGCTCGGAAACGACGCGGGGGCGGTGGGTGCCGCGGCGCTCGCGCTCGAGGAGCTCGGGGCCAGACGCGGGTGATCTCGTCCGGGCGGCCGGTGGGCGACCTCAAGATCGGGCTGATCCTTCCGCTGTTCTCGGGAGACCCGGCTCGCGTCCTGGAGGTCGCGGTCCGGGCCGAGCGCCTCGGCTACGACGGCGTGTTCGTCTTCGACCACCTGTTCCCTCCGGGCGCCCCGTCGGACCGGCCGTCGCTCGAGGCGTTCGCCACGCTGGCCGCCGTGGCCGCCTCGACCCGGCGAATCACTCTCGGGACGCTGGTCACGCGGGCCTCGCTGCGCCCGGCGGGGATGATCGCCAAGCTCGGCGCGGCCCTCGACGACATCAGCCGGGGGCGGATGGTGCTCGGCATCGGAACCGGCGACGCGATCGACCTGCCCGAGCACGAGACGTACGGGATCCCGTACCTCGGCCGCGAGGACCGGCGAAGGCACCTCGTGGAGACCGTGCGCGCCGTGAAGGCGCTGTTCGCCGGCCGTGAGTGGGAGGGCGGCGATCTGGTGCCGCCCCTCGCCGGTCCGGTCTTGCCGCGTCCGGTCACGCCCGGGGGCCTCCCGGTGTGGATCGGCGCGTTCACCGAGACCGTGGTCAGGATCGCGGCCGGCGAGGCCGACGCATGGAACGGGTGGGGCATGTCGATCCCCGAGTTCGCCGAGCGGGTTCGGGTGCTGCGGACCTCGGCCGAGGAAGCCGGGCGCGAGGTCGAGGCGACCTGGGCGGGCATCGTGGTCGTGGGGCGCACGGACGACGAGGCGGGGGCCCTGCTCGCCCGCCGCAGCCGGCTCGGGTTCCTGGAGACCAACGTGTGGGTCGGGAGCGGCGACTCGCTGGTCCAGTGGCTGTCGGGTCTCCGCGAGGTGGGGGCGACGTGGGCCGTCCTCGTGGCGGCCGGGCCGCCCGACCGGATCGACCTCATCGCCGAGACCGTCCTTCCCCGCGTGCGCACGTGAGCGCCCCCGACGAGCTCAGGCGGCGCAAGCGGGCGCTGAGGGCCCGCGTCCGGTCCGCCCGCGAGGCCGCAAGCGAGGCGGATCGCGCCGGGTGGAGCCGTGAGATCGCCCGGCGCCTCCTCGCGCTCGCTGAGATCCGAGACGCCGCCACGGTCATGGCCTTTTCCTCGTTCGGCTCGGAGGTCGACACGCGCCCGGTCCTGGAGCGCCTGCTGGCAGAGGGCCGCGTGGTCGTGCTCCCGAGGGTCGAGGGGGGACGAATCGTTCCGGTCGAGCTGCGGCCGGATTCCAGGCTGACGCCGGCCTCCTTCGGCGCCCTCGAGCCGGAGGGCGACCCCATCCCACCGGAAGCCATCGAAGCGGTCGTCGTTCCCGGTCTGGCGTTCGACCGCCACGGCTACCGGGTGGGGTACGGGGGCGGGTTCTACGACCGGTTCCTTCCGCTCCTTCGAGACGAGGTCCCCCGGGTGGGGGTCTGCTTCGCGCTGCAGCTCGTCGAGGAGGTTCCGCACGGGCCGGGCGACGTCCCGGTCGGGCTGGTCGTCACGCAGGAGGAGGTGATCCGGTGCCGGTGAGCGCGGCTCCGCCGAAGCCGCGCCGGCGCCTCCGGCGGGCGGGGTGGCGTGAGGTGGAGTTCGCCTCGCTGGACTTCGAGACGACGGGCCTCGACTACGACCACGACGCCGTGCTGTCCTTCGGGGTCGTGCCGATCCGCGGCGGTCGGGTCCTCCTGCGAGAGGCCGTGCACCAGCTCGTCGTGCCCCACGTCCCGCCCTCGCCGACGTCGATGACCATCCATCACATCCTCCCGGCCGACCTGGCCGGCGCTCCGAGCCTCGTGGAGGCCCAACAGGTCCTTCGCTCGGCATTGGCCGGCCGGTTCCTCCTCGCCTGGTACGCGGACGTGGAGATCGCGTTCCTCGCGCGCGTCTTCGGGACGCGGCGGGGGTCGTGGCGGCGGCGGACCGTCGACGCGCGCCGGCTGGTCCTCGCGCTCGAGGGGCTCCCCGGCGACACCCGCGAGACGCTCACCAGGACCGCGGAGCGGTACGGCGTCCCCGTGTCGAGCCCGCACCACGCGCTCGACGACGCCCTGGTTACGGCCCAGCTGTTCCTGGTGCTCGCCACGAGGCTCGAGGAGCGCGGGCGCTCCCGGGTCCGGGACCTGATCGCCCTCGCCGGCTGAGGACCTTCGCGAGCGGCCTCCGGACCGAGCGTCGACTTGAACGGCGAGTCAAACCCGTGCTTTGATCCGCCCGCGAGGCGACCGAGGGGGCGACCATGAGCGAGGACGAGGCGATCCGAACCGCCTTCCACGAGGTGACCGAGGCGATGGGCGGAACCCACATCGCCGACGGCGGGTGGCTGTGGCTCGAGGGGTTCGGGAACCTTGAGGCGGAGTACTCCGCCGCCCGCGACGACGTGGGGGTCTGGGACGTGTCCCCGCTGAACAAGTGGGAGTTTCGCGGGCCCGACGCGATGCGGGCCGCCCAGCACGTCTTCTCCAACGACGTCCTCGGGCTCCACGTCGGACAGGTTCGCTACGGGGCGTTCCTCGACGAGGACGGTCTCATGGTGGACGACGGAACCGTGTTCTGCACCGGCCGCCCCGGCCACTGCTGGGTGATGACGAACGGGAAGGACCTCCAGGACTACTTCGCCTCGATGCTCGAGGGCTTCGACGTGGAGTTCGAGTGGATCGCGCCCACGATGCCTCACGTCGGCGTGATCGGGCCTCGGTCCAGGGAGGTCCTCCAGGGTCTCACGGAGGCGGACCTCACCCGGGAGGCGCTGCCGTACTTCCGGTTCATCCCCGAGCCGGTCGAGGTCGCCGGCGTCCCCGTCACGCTCTCGCGGACGGCCTACGGGGGCGAGCTCGGCTTCGAGCTGTTCCTCGTCGACCCGGGCGACGCCGGGGCGCTCTGGACGGCGATCGTGGGAGCCGGGGTGACCCCGTTCGGCGTGGAGGCGATCGAGATCCTGCGGATCGAGGCGGGGCTGATCGTCACCGACTACGACTACGAGCCCCACCGCCGCACGCCCTACGACTTCAACCTGGACCGTCTGGTCGCGCTCGACGCACCCGTCGAGTTCGTCGGCAAGGAGCGACTGCGCGAGATCGCGGCCGATCCGCCCAACCGGTTCGTAACGCTCCGGCTCGAGCTCGCCGGCCGGGAGCTGCCCGAGTACGGCGCTTCGGTGCTGAAGGGGGGCGAGGAGGTGGGCACCCTCACGAGCCCGACGAACAGCCCGAGGTTCGGCGCGATCGGGCAGGCCGTCCTTCGCCGCGAGCTCGCCGTGGTCGGGGAGCGGGTCGAGGTGGCGCTCGGGGACGGGACGGTGCCCGCGACCGTCGACGTGCTGCCGGTCTACGACCCCGACAAGCGCCGCCCGCGCTCCTGAGCGATCGCCGCTCGATCCTCGCACGGCGCCCGCGAATCGGATAGCCTGGAATCACATGGATGTGATTCCAGGAGGCCCGATGCATACCTGCGCGCCACCCCGGGACGAGCACCCGCGGTCGCAGACGCTCTGGACGTGTCCCGACTGCGGATCGGTCTGGGAGGCGGTGCCCTCCGAGGGCGGGATCTTCGACTTCGACCGGAACGAGGTCGTGAGCCGCGCGGAGTGGATCCGCCTCGAGACCGGGCCGGCCGCGCTCGCCGGCTGACCGCCGGAGGGACCGACCTCAAAACAGCCCGACCGTCCGACCCCGCTCGTCGATGTCGACCTTGGTGAAGGCGGGAGTGCGGCCGAGCCCGGGCATCCGCTGCATGTCCCCGCAGAGCACGACCACGAATCCGGCGCCGGCGCTCGGTACCACGCCGCGAACCGGCAGCCGCCAGCCGCGCGGGCGGTTGAGGGCGAGCGGGTCGTGGGAGAGCGACAGGTGGGTCTTGGCCATGCACACCGGGGCCGTCCCGAACCCCAGAGCCTCCATGCGGGCGATGTCCTTCTCGGCCTGCGGGAGGTAGTCCACGCCGTCGGCTCCGTAGATTCGCGTCGCGATCGCCTCGACCTGCGCGCGGATCGGCGTTCCGTCCGGCGTGAGCGGCGAGAAGGCGTTTGGACGATCGGCCGCCTCGACCACCGCGTTGGCGAGATCGATCGCCCCCTCGCCGCCGCGGGCGAACCCGTCGTTCACGACCGTGGTCTCGGCCCCGACCTCCTCCGCCAGCCGACCGACGAGGTCGATCTCGGCCTGGGTGTCGCTCGGGAACCGGTTGATCGCGACCACGCAGGGCAGGCCGTAGGCCTTGACGATCTCGATGTGCTGGGCGAGGTTCTCCGAGCCCAGCTTGACCGCGTCGAGGCCCTCCTCGTTCAGGCGCTCGAACGGCACCCCTCCGTGCGACTTCATGGCGCGGACGGTCGTGACGAGCACGGCCGCGCTCGGCCGGAACCCGCCGAGACGGCACACGATGTCGCAGAACTTCTGGAACCCGAGGTCTGCGGCAAACCCGCCCTCGGTGACCACGTAGTCGGCGAGCTTCAGCGCGATGCGGTCCTCGATGATCGAGTTGTTCGCGTGCGCGATGTTGCCGAACGGGCCGGCGTGGATGAAGACCGGCTGACCCTCGAGCGTCTGGACGAGGTTCGGCTTGATCGCGTCCTTCATGATCACCGTCATCGCCCCGGCCACCTTCAGGTCCTCAGCCGTCACCGGTCGCCCGTCGTGCGTGTCGGCGACGACGATGCGTCCGAGACGTGCCCGAAGGTCGTGCAGGTCGGAGGCGAGGGCGAGCACGGCCATGATCTCGGAGGCCGCCGTGATCACGAACTGGCTCTCGCGGGGGACGCCGTGCGCCTTGCCGCCCAGACCGATGACCGTATAGCGGAGCTCGCGGGCGTTCACGTCGAGCGTCCGGGGCCACGTGATCGTCGCCGGGTCGATGTCGAGCGGGTTGCCGAAGTACAGGGAGGCGTCGATCGCGGAGGCAAGGAGGTTGTGCGCGGCCGTCACGGCGTGGAAGTCGCCGTTGAAGTGCAGGTTGATGTCCTCCATCGGGACGACCTGCGCGTACCCCCCGCCGGTGCCCCCGCCCTTGATGCCGAAGACCGGACCCATCGATGGCTCGCGAAGGCACAACGCCACCTTCTTGCCGATCTTCCCGAGCCCTTGGGTGAGCGAGAGGGAGGTGGTGGTCTTGCCCTCACCTGCCTTGGTGGGCGTGATCGCCGTGGTGATGATCAGCTTTCCATCCGGCCGGTCGCGCAGGCGCTCGAGCACGCCGAGCGACACCTTGGCGCGGTACGAGCCGTAGGGCTCGATCTCGTCGGGAACGAGTCCCGCCGCGGCCGCGATCTCCGTGATGGGACGCAGGACGGCCTCCTGGGCGATCTCGAGTCCGGACTTCATGGGGGCGGCTCCTCCTCGCATCGACTGGCGTTGATCGGTCGGTCAAACCGTCGGGAGGATACCCCGAACCCCCCTCCCGCGGGCCGGGCGGTCTGATGTCTAGTCCCGCCTGATGCGCGACAGATCAGTTCCGGGAGACCTGTGACACCTCCCTGGGTTGGACTCATCCACCGTTAGCGTCGGTGGTGGCTCCAGATCACCTCCTCCTTCTCCACGGGATGGCGCCGGGGGTGAGACCTCACGAGGACGCCGCCATGGAGGATGCGCACGATGTCTCCGTCGATCTGGACGTTGACGAGCTGGCCGGCGAGAAACCGACCGACCCGGTACCGGACGCCCGCGAAGAAGATCCTGCCGTTGCCGTCGACCTTTCGCAGGTGGCCGCCGGGCGACACGGGCGTGACGGTCTGCTCGGGGGCCTCAGCAGGGTCCTGGACCATGAGCCCGGGCGCCTCCGCGGCCCTGAGCCGGAAGCGCTCCGCCGGGGCCCGCTCGCCGATGGACTGGTGTGGGCGAAGCGCGTTGTAGTCCTCGACGAAGGCGTCCAGGGCCTGCTGGGCCTCCTCGATCGTTTCGAAGGTGTGCTTGGAGAAGTGTTCGCGGCGAAGCGTCTCGTGAAAGCGCTCCACCTTCCCGGTGGTGGTGGGCGAGCGGACCGCGGTCAGGCGGTGGGTGATCCCGTTCTCCCGGCAGATCCGATCGAACAGGGTCTCGGCGCCTCGGGACCCGAACCGGGCCGTGAAGACCCTTCCGTTGTCGGTCAGCACCTCCTCGGGGACCCCGTAGCGACGTAGCGCCTCGGAGAACGCCGCGCACACTCGCCGGGCGGTGGCCCTTTGCACGAGCTGGGCAAGGACGCAGAAGCGGGAGTGATCGTCGACCCCGGTCACGACCTTGAGCTCTGTCCCATCGGCCAGGAACACCCGGCCCATCACGTCGAGCTGCCAAAGCTCCATCGGGGCCGATCGCTCCCAGCGCCGGTAGTCGGCCTTCCGCCTCCTCCGCCGCCGGGCCTCGATGAGGCCGGCCCGGAGCAGCGCCCGGTAGATGCTCGAGCGCCCGGGCAAGGGGTGGATCTCCTCCCGAGCCAGGGCATGGCGGATCCGGATCGGTCCCCACTCGTCGTGGATCCGCCGAAGCTCCAGCACCCGAGCCTCGATCAGGGCGGGCATCTGGTGCGGGCAGCTGTCGGGTCGGTGGGACCTGTCGGCAAGGGATCCGAGTCCTCCTTTCCGGTAGCGGGCGATCCACCGGTGCACGGTCTGCCGGGCCACCGCGTAGCGGCGGGCCACCTCTGAGACCGACAGCCCGTCTGCGAGCACCTCCTTCACCGCGTCGTAGCGCTGCTCCACCACGCTGACCTCCACGAGCACGATCCCCCCCTCCTGCCGGACGGCAGCCTCAGGAGAGCAAGCCGGGCGGAGGTGTCAACGATCAACCGGAACTGCGTCGCACATCAGCCGGGACACCGTCGCGTATCACCGGAGCTCGTGTCGCGCATCAACCGGGGACACTGTCGCCTCTCAGGTGGAGCCGAAGTGTCGAGCATCTACCGGATCAGCACAGGCCGGGCGGTCTGACTCCAGGTCACGCTTCTCCCCACTCCTCAAACCCGACTCCAGAGATGGATAATGCGAGGATGCTGCGGGTCGACGCGGGGGTGCGCAGGAACGTCGCAAGCCGGCGCGTCCTGGCCGTCCGGGGGGGCACCCGGGTGGAACGCCCGGACCGCCTGGCCGCGGAGGAGCCGATGGAGATCCGCGCGGCCGGGCCGGGCCAGGAGCCGCAGCCGGTCGCCGTGACGATGCGGACGCCGGGGGGCGACTTCGAGCTCGCGGCCGGGTTCTTGTTCACCGAGGGGCTGATCCGGGGACCCGCGGACGTCCGCCGCGTGAGCTACTGCGAGGATCTTGCTCCCCAGGAGCGGCACTACAACGTCGTGACGGTGGAGCTCGCGCGCCCCTTCGACCCGTCCGCGGCCGCGAGGAGCTTCCTCGCGACGTCGTCGTGCGGCATCTGCGGGAAGGCCTCGCTCGAGGCCGTCGAGGTCAGATGCGCCCCCGTCGCTCCCGGGCCGTCCGTCGACCCGACGGTGCTCGGATCCCTGCCGGAGCGGCTGCGGCGGTCCCAGCGCGTGTTCGACCAGACCGGCGGGCTCCACGCGGCGGGTCTGTTCGCCCCCGATGGGGAGCTCGTCTCGCTTCGAGAGGACGTCGGCAGGCACAACGCGGTCGACAAGGTGGTCGGCGAGGCGCTCCTCGCGGACCGCCTCCCGCTCGCCCAGCGGGTCCTGCTCGTCTCGGGCCGCGCGTCGTTCGAGATCATGCAGAAGGCGGCCGTGGCCGGGATCGGGATCGTGGCGGCCGTCTCGGCGCCGTCCTCGCTCGCGGTGGACGCGGCGGAGCGGCTCGGCGTGACCGTGCTGGGCTTCGTCCGGGAGGGGGGCTTCAACGTCTACTCGCACCCCGAGCGGGTCGCGATGTGAGGGCTCGGGGCCGCCGGCCGCTCGCCCCTTGTTGAACGCCGAGATAAGATCGATTGTCCCGGCGAACGAAGGAGGTCGGCGCATGTCGAGCGGACGGACGCGACTCACCGAGCCGATGGTTCGCGAGAACGGATCCCTGCGCGTCGCCACGTGGGACGAGGCGCTGGACCGGGCGGCGGCGGGCCTGCGCGCCGCCCACGAGCAAAACGGCGGCGAGGGGGTCGGCCTGTTCAGCTGCTCGAAGGCCACGAACGAGATGAACTTCGTCGCCCAGAAGTTCATGCGTCAGGTCCTCGGCAGCAACAACGTCGACAGCTGCAACCGCACCTGACACGCCCCGAGCGTGGTCGGTCTGGCCACGGTGTTCGGGGCAGGTGGGGGAACGAGCTCGTACGAGGAGGTGGAGAACACCGATCTCGTCATCCTGTGGGGGTCGAACGCCCGCGAGACGCACCCGATCTTCTTCCATCACCTGCTGAAGGGCGTTCGGAACGGAGCCCGCCTCTACGTCGTCGACCCGCGACGCACCACCTCCGCCCAATGGGCGGACGTGTGGCTCGGTCTCGACGTGGGCTCCGACATCGCCCTGGCGAACGCCGTGGCGCGCGAGATCATCCACGCCGGCCTGCACAACACGACGTTCATCGATCGCGCCACGGTCGGGTTCGAGGAGTACGCGGCGTCGGTAGAGCGCTGGACCCTCGAGCAGGGCGAGCGCGTGACCGGCGTGCCGGCGGAGGCCATCCGCGATCTCGCGCACGCGTATGCGCGGGCCGACCGCGCGATCCTGTGCTGGACCCTCGGCATCACCGAGCACCACAACGCGGTCGACAACGTGCTGGCGCTCATCAACCTCGGCCTGCTGACCGGCCACGTCGGTCGCTACGGAAGCGGCCTGTCGCCCCTCCGCGGGCAGAACAACGTCCAGGGCGGCGGCGACATGGGCGCGATCCCGAACAAGCTGCCCGGGTTCCAGGACGTCGTGACCGACGAGGACGCCCGCCGCCGCTTCGAGGCGGCCTGGGACTGCGAGATCCCGGACCGGTACGGCTGGCACGTGTCCGCAATGTTCGACGCGATGGAGCGAGGGGAGCTCCGAGCCCTGTACGTGATCGGCGAGAATCCCGCCCGCTCGGAGGCCGACGGCGGGCGGGCCACGCGCCTGCTTCAGGGTCTGGACTGCCTGATCGTCCAGGACATCTTCCTCACGCAGACCGGCGAGCTCGCCGATGTGGTCCTGCCGGCCGCGGCCGCGGGGGCGGAGTCGGAGGGTACCGTGACGAACAGCGAGCGGCGGGTCCAGCGGGTTCGCCGGGCGCTCGATCCTCCGGGCAACGCGAGGGACGACATCTGGATCCTCGCGCAGCTCGCCCGGCGTCTGGGACGCGACTGGGGGGAGGTCACGCCCAGGGACGCCTGGGACGAGCTGCGGAGCCTGTCCCCGATGCACCGAGGCATGAGCTACGAGCGCCTGGAGGCGATGGGCGGGATCCAGTGGCCGTGCCCCGACGAGGCCGATCCCGGCACGAAGTTCCTGCACGCCCGGCTGTGGGAGGAGGACCCGGAGCGGCGGGGGCGGCCGGCGCCGGTCAGCGTGGTGGAGTTCGAGCCGCCGGTCGAGGAGCTCACGCCCGAGTTCCCGATCCGGCTCACCACCGGCCGCCGCCTGGACGCCTACAACACCGGCGTGCAGACCGAGCTGTACGCCTCGCCGCTGCGGCGGCGGGAGGCCCTGTGTCTGTCTCCGGAGGACGCGGAGCGGCTCGGAGTGTCCGACGGGGAGGTGGTCCGGATCGCCTCGCGGCGGGCGAGCCTCGAGGCGCCCGTGCGGATCGACCGAACGCTCCGCCCGGGGCTGGCGTTCCTCTCGTTGCATCAGCCGGACGAGGTGCAGACCAACCTGCTCACGATCGACGCGACCGACCCGAAGTCCGGCACGGCGGAGTTCAAGGCGACGGCGATCCGGGTGGAGCGGCTCGCGCAGGTCCCCGTCGGAGGGAGATGAGGGCGCGTGGACCTGCACCCGATCGACGCGGAGCCCACGGCCGGGGAGCGCGAGGCCGTCGATCTCGTCCTCGGGCCGCCCGAGTCGGGCTGGCGCGGGGGGGAGTGGCGGCCGGAGGTCGACGGGCACGTGGCGTTCGGGGGGCGCGCCGAGCGCGAGCGGAGGCACCTGCTCCTGCCCGCGCTGCAAGCCCTGCAGGAGCGGGCGGGGTGGATCACCCGCGGTGGGCTCGGGTACGTGTGCCGGCGGCTGGCGGTCCCTCCTGCCGAGGCGTACGGGGTCGCCAGCTTCTACGGCCTGCTGTCCACGGAGCCCCGTCCGCCGCGAGTCGCGCACGTCTGCGACGACCTGGCCTGCCGAACCGCCGGCGCGCTCGAGCTCGCCGCCGAGCTCGAGCGTCTGGTCGGACCCGAAGGGGCGACCGAGTCGGGGTCCGCCTGGCTGCGGAGCCCGTGCCTCGGGCGTTGCGAGCGGGCTCCGGCCGCGCTGTTCGAGCAGTCCGGCGCCGATAGCTACCAGTGGTCGGTCGCGCCGGTCACGGCGGAGCAGGTCCGCGCGATCCTCGCGGGCGAGCCGTGGGAGGGCCCGGCGCCGTCGGACGGCGCGCCCCAGACGGAGGACCTGGGGGCGCGAGCCGGCCTTCGCCTTCTCCGGAGGGTCGGGCTGGTCGATCCCGGGAGCCTGGACGATTACCGGGCGAACGGCGGATACGCAGCCCTCCGCCGGGCGGTCGAGCTCGGCCCCGAGGGCGTGATCCGCGAGGTCAAGGACTCCGGGCTCCTCGGCCGGGGCGGCGCCGCCTTCCCGACCGGGGTGAAGTGGGAGGCGGTGGCTCGTCAGCCGGTTCGCCCACACTACGTGGTCTGCAACGCAGACGAGTCCGAGCCCGGGACGTTCAAGGACCGCGTGATCCTGGAGAACGACCCGTTCTCGGTCGTGGAGGCGCTCACGATCGCCGGGTTCGCGACCGGCGCGGAGCGCGGGTTCGTCTACCTTCGAGGCGAGTACCCGCTCGCCCACCGGCGGCTCGTCCGGGCGATCGAGGCGGCCGGGGCGCGAGGGTTCCTCGGCGAGGATGTCATGGGCGAGGGCTTCCGCTTCGACATCGAGGTTCGACGCGGGGCCGGCGCGTACATCGCCGGCGAGGAGACCGCGCTGTTCAACTCGATCGAGGGACGCCGGCCCGAGCCCCGAAACAAGCCGCCGTTCCCCGTGACGCACGGGCTGTTCGGCAAGCCGACCGGCATCAACAACGTCGAGACGCTCGTGAACGTGCTCGAGATCCTGCGGATCGGCGGGCCGGCCTTCGCCGGCATCGGGACGCCGGAGTCGACCGGGACCCGGCTGTTCTGCGTCTCCGGCTGCGTGCAGCGCCCGGGCGTGTACGAGGTGGAATGCGGCACGAGGCTGCGGGACCTCCTCGGGCTCGCCGGCGGCGTTCGGGCGGGCCACGAGCTCCGGGCGATCCTGCTCGGTGGAGCGGCCGGCGCGTTCGTCGGCCCGGACGCGCTCGACCTCGAGCTGTCGTTCGAGATGGCGAGGAGCGCCGGCGTGACGCTCGGCTCCGGGGTGGTGATGGTCTTCGACGAGACGGTCGATCTGGGGGACGTCGTGCTGCGCATCGCGCGGTTCTTCCGCGACGAGTCCTGCGGGCAGTGCGTGCCGTGCCGGGTGGGAACGGTGCGTCAAGAGGAGGCGCTGCACCGGCTCGCCGCCGGACGCGAGATCGGCTCGCGCGAGCAAGAGCTCCGGTTGCTGTCGGAGATCGCCCAGGTGATGCGGGACGCCTCGATCTGCGGGCTGGGCCAGACCGCGGCGTCGGCCGTCCAGTCCGCCCTGCAACGCTTCCAACTGTTCGACGGGAGGTCGTCGTGAGCGTCCCCGTTCCGCTCGATCCGCCCAGGCGCCTGGTCGAGCTCGAGGTCGACGGTCGTCCGGTGCGGGTGCCCGAGGGTTCCACGATCCTGGAGGCCTGCCGGTCGGAGGGCATCGAGACGCCCACCCTCTGCTTCCTCGACACCCTGACGCCCGTGAACGTGTGCCGGGTCTGCGTGGTCGAGGTGGAGGGCTCGCGCGTGCTCGCGCCCGCCTGCTCCCGGCGGGTCGAGCCGGGGATGAAGGTTCGCACTGACTCCGACCGGGTCCGGACGTCGCGACGGATGGTGCTCGAGCTGCTGGCGAGCTCGGTCGATCTCTCGCTCGCCTCCCCAGACGTCGGGCGCTGGATGCGGGACTACGGGGCGGAGCCCGAGCGCTACGGCCCCCCGGCACCCGCGGCGGAGGCCGGGGAGCGTGACGCACGGCGCGCCGGCCATCACGAGGAGCCGGTCGACGGGCTGGCGGCGACCGTCGCCCAGCCGGTGAAGGTCGACAACGAGCTGTACGTTCGGGACTACTCGCGCTGCATCCTCTGCTACAAGTGCGTCGAGGCCTGCGGGGTCGAGGCTCAGAACACGTTCGCGATCGCCGTCGCCGGCCGCGGGTTCGACGCGCGCATCTCCACGGAGTTCGCCGTGCCGCTCACGGAGTCGGCGTGCGTGTACTGCGGCAACTGCATCGGGGTCTGCCCGACCGGCGCGCTGATGTTCAAGAGCGAGCACGACCTGCGGCGGCAGGGCAACTGGGACGAGTCCCGGCAGCGCGTGGTGGAGACGATCTGCCCGTACTGCGGCGTCGGCTGTCACGTGGAGCTGCACGTTCAAGACGACGAGATCGTGAAGGTCACCTCGCCGCTCGATCACGACATCACGAGCGGCCACCTGTGCATCAAGGGGCGGTTCGGCTACCAGTTCACCCAGCGGCGGGCGCCGGTCGGCGCGTCCCCCGATCCGGGGGGTCCGCCTGAGCACGCGGGCTGAGACCACCGGGATCGTCCTCGCCGGCGGCGGGTCGAGGCGCTTCGGTCGCGACAAGCTGCTCGAGCCGTACCGAGGCGTGCCGATGCTGCACCGAGTGATCGGCCGCCTCGGAGAGGTTAGCGGGGAGGTGATCGTCGTGGGGCCTGCGAGCGGTCCTCCACCCAGGGTTCCGGCGGGGCGTGCGGTCCGGGTCGTCCGGGACGCCCTGGAGGCCCAGGGGCCGCTCGTCGGTCTCGCGTCGGGGCTGGCGGCCGTGCAGGGGCCCCTCGCCCTCGTCGCGGCGGGCGACATGCCCGAGCTTCAGGTCCCCGTGCTTCGCGAGCTTCTCCGGCTGGCGGGTGCCGAGGGTGCCGAGGCGGTCGCCCTGGAGCTTGGCGGCGGCGTTCGGCCGCTTCCCTGCGTCCTGGCTGTGGAGCCGGCCCGCCGGGCGGCCGCGCGGCTCGTGGACGCTGGGGAGCGGCGCCTTCGGGCGCTCCTCGGCGTCCTACGGCTCGTCGTGGTGCCCGAGGACCGGTGGCTGCGCCTCGACCCCGAGCGACGAACGCTCCACGACGTCGACGTGCCGGAGGACCTGCCCGGCTGAGCGCCGGCGCGAGCCGTCCGCGCGGTGCCGGGCCCTCCCGTTGTGGGGTAGGCTCCGGGCTGAAGAGCGGGCCCTCCGCCCGCGCATCAGACCTCTCTCCGAAAGGACCCCGGGCATGGCTCGACGAGTTCTCATCATGGGCGCCGCCGGCCGCGACTTCCACAACTTCAACGTGGTCTACCGGGACGACCGCCGCTACGAAGTGGTGGCCTTCACGGCGACGCAGATTCCGTTCATCAACGACCGCACGTACCCGCCGGAGCTCGCGGGGTCCCGGTACCCGCAGGGCATCCGCATCCACGACGAGAGCGAGCTCTCGCGGCTGATCCGCGAGCTCAAGGTCGACGACGTCGTGTTCGCCTACTCCGACGTCTCCCACGAGCACGTGATGCACAAGGCGAGCGAGGCGCTCGCGGCCGGAGCCAACTTCGTCTTGCTCGGCCCCGAGGCCACGATGCTGAGCGCGCGGGTCCCGGTGGTCGCCGTCTGCGCGGTGCGCACCGGGTCGGGCAAGAGCCAGACGACGCGGGCGGTCGCGGCGACGCTGCGGGGTGCCGGCAAGCGCGTCGTGGCCGTCCGACACCCGATGCCCTACGGCGACCTGAACGCCCAACGGGTGCAGCGATTCGCCTCGATCGAGGACGAGGACCGATACAAGGTCACGATCGAGGAGCGCGAGGAGTACGAGCCGCACCTCAACGCCGGGACGGTCGTCTACGCGGGGGTGGACTACGGGGCGATCCTCGAGCAGGCGCAGCAGGAGTGCGACGTGCTGCTGTGGGACGGGGGCAACAACGACCTCCCGTTCTTCCGTCCGGACATTCACATCGTGGTGGCCGACCCGCTCCGCGCCGGGCACGAGACGACCTACCATCCCGGCGAGGCCAACCTGCGGATGGCCGACGTGATCGTGATCAACAAGATGGACTCGGCCTCGCTGGATCAGGTGGGCGAGCTCGAGGACACCATCCGGCGGCTGAACCCCGGCGCGACCGTCATCAAGGCCAACAGCGTCGTGACCGTCGACGACGGGATCGACCTCGCCGGCAAGCGCGTGCTCGTCGTCGAGGACGGGCCGACCCTCACGCACGGGGAGATGAAGTTCGGCGCCGGGGTCGTCGCGGCCCGCCGGCGGGGGGCGAAGATCGTCGACCCCCGGCCGTACGCGATCGGAACGCTGGAGGAGACGTACCGCAGGTACGACGTCGGCCCCGTGCTCCCGGCGATGGGCTACTCGGAGGGGCAGCTCGCCGAGATGGAGAAGATGATCGATGCGGCGGACTGCGACGTGGTGGTGATCGCCTCCCCGATCGACCTGCGCCACGTCATCAACGTCTCCAAGCCCGCGGTCCGCGTTCGCTACGAGCTCGAGATCCTGGAGGGGCAGCCGAGCCTGGCGGACGTGCTCGCGCCGGTGCTTGGCTAGCGCCGGGCGCCAATCGCCTGGAGCGGGCGCGCGGGGGCTCGCCTGCCCGGCGCGTCCACGCCGCGGAATCAGGGGCACGGCGGCGGGCTCGAACGGGTTGGGCCGCAGGCCTGGTCTGGCGGGCGCCCTCCGCGTAGGCTGCGCGGTGATGCGGCTGCGCGTGGTGGTCTACAACATCCGGGGGTTCCGGGATGGCCTCGACCTGGTCTGGCAGGTGGCCGCGCACTTCCACCCCGACATTTTGCTGTTGAACGAGACCGGGTCGCGGCGCAGTCTCCGGAGGTTCGCACGGCGCATGGACATGGAGGTGGCCGCCGACCCGCTCTCGCCGTTTCGGCGCCGGGTGAAGAACGCCGTCCTGGTCGGCCCGCCCTGGCGAATCGTCTCCCACCGCCTGCACCGCTTCGGCGACGTCCGCCGCCGCATGTACCCGCGCGGGGCGCTGATCGCGCAGATCGGCAGGGCCGGATACCGCCTCTGGGCGGTGTCGGTCCACCTGGGGCTCCACCCGCTCGAACGGCTCCACGCGGTTCAGGAGCTCTCGGATCTGGTGCGCGGCCTCTCGGGGCCGGTGCTGATCGGCGGGGACTTCAACGAGACGCCCGATCGCCGGGCCGTCCGCTTCCTCGGCGAGCGGTTCTGGGACGCCTGGCTGCTCGGCGGGGACGCGGCGGGGGAGACGTTTCCGTCGTCCGACCCCACCGCTCGGATCGACTACCTGTTCGTCCCGGAGGGCGTGGCGGTGGAGCGGATCATCATCCCGCCCGGACGGGACGCCCGGCGCGCCTCCGACCACCTGCCGATCGTGGCCGAGCTCAAGCTTCCCGGGCCGGACACCTCCCCCTGAGCCCTATGGGTGTCTCGGCCGTCGGCCGGGGTTCACGAACAGCCGGGCGACCAGGTACAGGAAGAAGAGCCCCACGGCGCCGGTCAGACCGACGAGGATGACCACGAAGGTCCACTCGAGCAGGCCCCAGGCGAGCATCGCGTCCACTCTATCGAACGCGGGGGCCTGCGAAGGCTCGGCGGGGGGCGGTCGCGCCGCCACTAGAATCGGTGCTCGACCGGCGCGCGCGTGACCCGGAGCCGGTCGTGCGTCGGGGGTGCCGTGAAGCGGATCGGGGTGCTGACAGGTGGCGGCGACTGCCCGGGCCTGAACGCCGCCATCCGCGCCATCGTCCGCACGGCGGTGGGCCTCCACGGATGGGAGGTCCTGGGGTTCCGGGATGGCTGGCGGGGAGTCATGCGGGGCGACGTCCGCGAGCTCACGGTCGAGTCCGTTCAGGGCATCCTGCACCGTGGCGGGACGATCCTGGGCAGCTCCGGCGCCAACCCGTACCACGAGGGTGGGATCGAGCGCGTGCGCACGACGTTCCGCGACCTGGGGATCGAGGGGCTGATCGCCATCGGGGGCGAGGGGACCCTCGGCGCTGCCGCCCACATGAGCGAGGAGGGGCTTGCGGTGGTCGGGGTCCCGAAGACCATCGACAACGACCTCTCGGGAACCGATTCCTGCATCGGCTACCACACCGCGGTGCAGGTCGCGACCGACGCGATCGACCGGCTCCACACCACCGCCGAGAGCCACAACCGGCTCATGCTGGTCGAGGTCATGGGTCGCAGCGCCGGCTGGATCGCGCTGGCCGCGGGGCTGGCGGGAGGGGCGGACATGATCCTCATCCCCGAGCGCCCCTTCGACGTGGACGAGATCTGTGCGCACGTCCGGAGGCGGCACCTGCGGGGCCACTCGTTCTCGATCGTGGTCGTGGCCGAGGGCGCGGTGCCGGTGGAGGGCACGTTCGAGCTGCCCGAGTACCCGACCGACGAGCGCGGGTTCCCACGCTTCGGCGGCATCGCCCATCACCTGGCCCCGGTCCTGGAGCAGCGAACCGGCTTCGAGTCTCGGGTGACCGTGCTCGGCCACGTCCAGCGAGGGGGCGCGCCGTGCGCGGAGGACCGGATTTTGGCGACGCGTCTTGCCATCGCCGCGACCGACCTCGTCGAGGCGGGCAGGTGGGGGCAGATGGTGGGCGTCCGCGGCCCCGACATCGTGGACGTCCCGCTGGGGGAGGCCGCCCGGATCCGCCGCGTCCCCGAGGAGCTGTACCGGGTGGCGGAGGTGTTCTTCGACACGTGAGGCCCTTCGACTCCGCCGTCGCCCGGTAGTACGGTGAATCGCATGCGCGTGGGCATCCTGACCGGCGGGGGCGACGTTCCGGGCCTGAACGCCTGCATCAAGGCGGTCACGATGCGCGCGTCCGGGGAAGGGCACATCGTGATCGGCATCCGGCGCGGCTGGGCTGGCATCCTCGAGTGCAACCCGGACGACCCCGAATCCATCAAGGAGAACACCATCCCGCTCAACCCCTCGGTCGTGCGCACGATCGACCGCACGGGGGGCACCTTCCTGCACACCTCCCGCACCAACCCGGCCAGGGTCCG
>JAJPHY010000069.1 GCA_021325015.1 Actinomycetota bacterium
AGGACCCTGCTGCCGGGCCTGTTCGACTGTCACGTCCACGTCGCGATGCGCTACGAGGACTTCGACGAGCTCGCGGTGCTGCACCGGCCGTTCTCGTACCCGTTCTTCACGATTCCCGAGAACCTGCGGCGAACGCTGGCGCTCGGGATCACCACCGTTCGCGACGCCTCGGGCGCCGACCTCGGGCTCAAGCGAGCGATCGAGGACGGCGTGTTGGTCGGGCCCAGGATGCAGATCTCCGTCACCATGCTGAGCATGACCGGCGGGCACAACGACCCGTGGCTCCCGAGCGGAGGGACGGCCGGCTGGACGGTCCCGTACCCGGGGATGCCCGAGGGTCGATGCGACGGGCCGGACGGCGTCGTCGCGAAGGTTCGCGAGGTCGTCCGGGCTGGGGCGGACGTGATCAAGATCGCCTCCTCGGGCGGGTTCCTCTCTCCGCTCGACGATCCACGACGTCCGAACTTCTCGGAGGAGGAGGTCGCCGCCATCGTTCGGGCGGCCGCCGACCTCGGGAGGTGGGTGATGTCGCATGCCCACGGCGCGGAGGGCATCAAGCGCGCGGTCCGCGCGGGGGTGCGCTCGATCGAGCACGGGACGTTCCTCGACGAGGAGGCGGTCGGGCTCATGCTCGAGCGGGGAACCTGGCTCGTCCCGACGCTCACCGCCGGAGACACGACGGAGGCGATCGCCAACGACCCGAAGGTGCCGGAGCCGGTTCGCGAGAAGATGCGGAATCTCGGGCGGCCGGAGCTCGACGCGTTCCGGCTCGCCGCGCAGGCCGGGGTGAAGGTGGCCATGGGGACCGACTGCCCGGTCGCCCCGCACGGAACCAACCTCCGGGAGCTGCAGCTCATGGCGGAGAACGGGTTCACCCCGGCCCAGGCCCTGGTGGCGGCCACGCGGAGCGCCGCCGAGCTCATGGGCCTCGACGACGAGCTCGGAACGATCGAGCCGGGCAAGCGAGCCGACCTGGTGATGGTGGCCGGTGACGCGTTCGAGCTCGCGACGCTTCGGGAGCGCATCGAGGCGGTCTACAAGGACGGCGTCCGCGTGGTCTGAGTCGATCAGGCGCAGGTGACCCGGGCGCGCGCCACCAGCCCGAACCGACCCTGCGGCACGTCGTGGTAGCCCACCGCCCACAGCGACCCGTCGGGCGCGGTCGAGCCGTCGGTCAGCACATCGGGCCCCTGCACGCCCGGCCCCGCGGCGAGCGTCCAGCGCACGCCGTCGAAGCGCTGGATCAGGCTCCTGGTGGTCCCCCGGGCCGAGCGCGCGCCCACGGCCCACAGCCCGTCGGCGTCGACTCCGGAGAGCGAGGTCACGGATCCGCCCGCCCGAACCGTCCCGGCCTCCGTCCATTGGCTGCCGTTCCATCGGATCAGGGCGGCTCCGCCCGCCCACACCTCGCCGGTTCCGATCGCGTCGACCGCGGAGAGCGTTCCGGGGGCCTCGACCGGCGACGTCGTCCACTTCCGGCCGTCGAAGTGGACGACGAGCGGCCCGTTGTGGTGGTAACCGACGGCCCACACGTCGCTCGAGGAGACGGCGCTCACGTCCGCGAGCAGGCTCCGTCCCTGACCCACGTGGAGCGCGGCCGCGGTCCACGCGAGGCCGTCCCAGTGGAGCGCGAGCGCGTGCTCCAGCCCGGCGGTCGCGTCCCCGGTCGAGCCCACCGCCCACACGTCGTCGGGGCGGATGGCCGCCACGCCGAACAGCGAACCCCCGCCGGTGACGGAGGGGACGGCGGAGAGCGTCCACGCCACGCCGTCCCAGTGGACGATCAGCGGCTGCGTCTCGCCGCCGCTCGAGGTCTCGCCGACGGCCCACGCGTCGGCGGGGGTCCGGGCGTCGACGGCGCGCAGGAGGTTCGTCACCTGGCCCCCGTTCGGGCTGGACACGGCCGTCCATCGCTCGCCGTCCCACCGCTCGATCAGGGTCGCGGTGGGGGCGTCGGGCGGGCCCGTGGCGCCCACCGCCCAGGCGAGGCTCCTCGACAGGGCGGCGACGCCGAGGAGCTCGTCGCCCCGCGGATCGGGCTGGGGGTTCGGCACCACCTCCCACGCGGCCTTGCAGACAGGACGGGGAGTGCGCGTGGAGGCCGTCGGTGAAGCCTCGGGGGCCGGGCCCCGGTTGGAAAGCGCGGCGTCCACCGTGAGCCCGACGAGCCCGGCGAGGACCGTCGCGATGAGGCCGTTGCGGAGGGCTCGTCGCCGGACGTCGTTCACTGCCTCGAACGGTACTTCGCCGGCGTGCGGTGCGCACCGACCGCGTGCGCCGGCGCTCGCATTGCCGTACCGCGGTCCGGACGGTAGCCTCCGCGCCGTCGTGAAGGCGCTCGAACGCGACGTCGTGATCGTCGGTGGTGGCCACAACGGCTTGGTCTGTGCCGCGTACCTCGCTCGAGCCGGGCTCGACGTGCTCGTCCTGGAGCGGCGGGAGATCCTCGGCGGTGCCGCCGCCACCGAGGAGCCCTGGCCCGGCTACCGGATCTCGAGCGCGTCGTACGTCGTGTCGCTGCTTCCGCAGAGGATCGTCGAGGAGCTGAGGCTGAAGCGCCACGGGTACGAGGTGTCGATCATCACCCCCGACTACTTCGTCCCGTTCCCCGACGGGACCTCGCTCACCCTGTGGGGGGACGTCGCCCGGGACGCGGCCGGGATCGCGCGCTTCTCTCGGAAGGACGCCGAGGCCTACGTCGAGTTCGACCGCTACTTCGACCGGGTGGCGGGACTGCTGAAGGACCTGCTCTTCGTCGTTCCTCCGAACCTGCGGATACGCGAGCTCCCCCGCTGGCTTCGGACTGCCGGCCGGATGCGCCGGTGGTCCGGCCGGGACCTCCACGAGGTCGTGCGCCTGTTCACGATGAGCGCGGCCGACTTCCTCGACGAGTGGTTCGAGGACGAGCGCGTGAAGGGCGCGCTTGCGACGCAGGCGGTCATCGGTGCCTGGTGCGGACCGATGACGCCCGGGTCGGCGTACGTGCTCATGCACCACTGGATCGGCGAGGTGGACGGGCACCCCGGCGCGTGGGGATGGGTGAGGGGCGGGATGGGCTCGGTCTCGGCCGCGATCGCGAGGGCCGCCGAGGCCGCCGGCGCCGAGATCCGCACCGGCGCCGAGGTGGTGCGCGTGGCGACCGGCGCGAGCGGCCGAGCGCTCGGCGTCGAGCTCGCGGACGGCTCGACCGTTCGGGCCCGGCGGGTGGTCTCGAGCGCCCACCCGGTCACGACGTACCTCGACCTGGTCGGTGAGGAACGCCTGCCGTCGCAGGTTGTACGGGACGTGAAGCGGTACCGGACGCGGAGCGGCTCGGTGAAGGTGAACGCGGCGCTCTCGGAGCTCCCGGAGTTCCCGAGCTGGGACCAGGAGGGCGACGTGCATCGCGGCCTGGTCGCCGTCTCGCCGTCGATCGAGTACCTCGAGCGCGCCTGGGACGACGCCAAGTACGGACGACCGAGCGAGCATCCGTACGTCGAGGTGGTGTTCCCGACGGCGCACGAGCCGACCGGCCTGGCTCCCGAGGGCAAGCACGTCATGCTGGCGTTCACCCAGTACGGGCCGTACCAGCTTCGCGAGGGAACGTGGGACGAGGAGCGGGAGCGTTACGGACGGCGCGTGATCGAGACGCTCTGGGCGTACGCGCCGAACCTGGCCGGCGCGGTCGAGCAGATCGAGGTCCTCGCGCCGAAGGACATCGAGGAGCGGTTCGGGCTGATCGGCGGCAACATCATGCAGGGCGAGCTCACGCCGGACCAGCTGTTCTCGTTCCGTCCGATCCCCGGCTACGGCGACTACCGCTCGCCGGTGGCGGGCCTGTACCTGTGCGGCTCTGGAACCCATCCCGGCGGCGGCGTGATGGGCGTGCCGGGGCTGAACGCGGCTCGCGTCGTCCTCCGCGACCACCGGCTGGGACGGCTCGCGGAACGCGTTCGGGGCCGCCCGTAGATGCTCGCCGCGCTCGCGTCGGCCGTCCGCGAGCGCCGTGTGTCGGCGACCGAGCTCGTTCAGGAGGCGCTCCAGCGGATCGAGCGCCACAACCCCGCGCTCAACGCCGTCGTCTCCCTTCGCGCGGAGGAGGCGCGCGACGACGCCCGGGCCCTGGACGAGCGGATCGCCCGAGGCGAGGATCCCGGTCCCCTTGCCGGCGTGCCGTTCCTGGTCAAGGACATGGAGGACGTGGCCGGCATGCGGACCACGTTCGGGTCGCTCCTGTTCGCCGACGCGCCGCCCGCGACCCGGGACGGGCTGATTCCCAGGCGGCTCCGGGCCGCCGGCGCGATCCCGATCGGCAAGACCAACCTGCCGGAGTTCGCGTTCGCCGGGTTCACCGACAACCGGCTGTTCGGCCCAACCCGCAATCCGTGGAACGTCGAGTGGTCCGCCGGCGGCTCGAGCGGCGGATCGGCGGCCGCCCTTGCAGCCGGGATGGTGCCGGTCGCGACGGCCACCGACGGCGGCGGCTCGATCCGCATCCCGAGCGCGCTCTGCGGGCTCGTGGGGCTGAAGCCCACCAACGGCGTGATCGGGCGCGAGCCGATCCCCGACTGGATCGACCTGTCGACGTTCGGGCCGATCGCGAGCACGGTGGCCGACGTTCGGCTCCTCCTCGAGGTCGAATCGGGGCCGGTGCCCGGCGATCCGACGGCGCTGCCGTACCCGCTCGAGACGCGACCGGACCTGCCGCGGCGAGCCTTCGCGGCGCAGCGGTTCGTCGACTACGGTCCGCTGCCCGAGGGCGTGCGCGCCTCGTTTCAGTCCGCGCTCGCGCGCGTCGAGCTCGACCTCGGGCTGCCGGTCGAGCCGCTCGGAGGAGGCGTGCTCCGCTCCGGCGACTCGGGTGCGGACTGGCTCACGATGTGCGCGGCCGAGCACGTGCACCACCTGGGCGCCGGGCTCGTGCGGGCGAACCTCGAGCGGTTCTCTGAACCGTTCCGCGCCCGGATGGAGCGCGGGCTCGCCGTCGGGATCGACGAGTACCTGGCCGTCCGCCGCCGGCGGTTCGACTACGTGCGCGAGCTCGACCTGCTTCTCGGCGAGGACGCGGTGCTCCTCCTGCCGACGCTCGGTTACGAGGGGTGGCGGCCGGATGGCGTGATCCCCGAGACCGGGCGGGAGGCCCGCCGCGAGGGATACAGCAACACGCGGGAGACCAACCTGACCGGGCACCCATCGCTCTCGGTCCCGGCGGGGATCTCGCCGAACGGCCTGCCATTCGGGCTGCAGATCGTCGGCCCGCGCTTCCGCGACGACCTCGTGCTGAACGTGGGCGCCGCGTGGGAGGCGGCGAACCCGTGGCCGCCCGTCGCTCCGGGCTTCGAGCCGTTCGAGGTGTGAGCCGCCGGGCCCGGATCAGGCGGCCAGGTCGCGCCGCTCGAAGCTCCAGAGCGAGACCCCGAGACCGGCGGCGGCGATCGCGAGCAGCACGAGGGCGTGCAGGGGGTCGAGCCCGTTGGTGATCGGCTCGTTGTCCGCGTAGAAGTGGAACGGCGAGAGCGTCTGGAGCCACGAGAGCGACGCGACCGACGGGACGAGGACGTCGACCAGATAGGAGACCCCGGCGATCGCGCTCGTCACGCCGATCGCGAGCCCGCGACGGCCGGTCGCGCACCCCACGGCGAGCGCGATCGATCCGAACGCGAGCGCGAGCAGGAACGCGCTCGCGACGGCGGCCCCGAGCTTCACCAGGTTCGGCGTGAGGTCGAACGGCGCGCCGACGGCGGCGATCGAGACCCAGAGCACCGCGGACAGCGCGAGCGTCCCGGCCGTCAGCGCGAGGAACTTGTCGGTCGCCACCCGCCGGCGCGAGACCGGCGTCGAGAGCAGGATGTCGAGGGTCCGCCGCTCCTCCTCGCCGGCGATCGCCCGTGCGCCGGCGCCGATCGCGAACACCATTAGCAGGAGCGGCGCGAAGAAGCTGAACATCTCGGTGTGCAGGTAGCCGGCCGGCGAGGTGTAGTCGCCGCTCGCCGACAGGAACGAGGTGCGCATCCACTCCGGCATGCTCTGGATGAACCGGTTCATCGTCTCGGCGTTGTCGCGCACGCTCGGGTAGAACGACGCGTACATCGCGGCCGTGCCGATCAGGCCGACGGACCACCACGTGAGCGCCCGCCGCTGGTCGCGGACGGTCTTGAGGAGGACGGTCCGGAGCATCGGGCTGCGCGCGAACACCTCACTCGACATCCGTCTCGCCTTTCCCATAGAACGCCAGGAAGATCTCTTCGAGCGTCGGCTCGTGGCTTCGCAGGTCGATGACCTCGAATCGCGCCGCCGCCTTCACGAGCGCATCCACGTGCCCGACGACCGTGCACCGGACTCGGTCGCCCTCGGCCTGGACGTCACGGACGCCCGGGAGCCCCGCGAACGCGACCGGGGGGACGGGACCGGCGAAGTGCAGGTCGATCGTCCGTATCTCCTTCGCCTTGAGCTCACCGATGTCCTCGACGGCCACGAGTCGTCCGTCGCGGATGATCCCGACACGGTCGCACACGCGCTCGACCTCGGGCATCACGTGCGAGGAGAGGAACACCGTTCGCCCGTCCTCGCGACACTCGGCGATGAGCCGGTAGAACTCCTGCTGCATCAGCGGGTCGAGGCCCTGGGTCGGCTCGGCGAGGACGAGGAGCTCCGGGCGGTGCATGAACGCCTGGATGAGCCCCACCTTCTGCTTGTTCCCGTGCGAGAGCGAGGCGATGCGCATCGAGAGGTCGAGGTCGAATCGTTCGGCGAGCGTCCGCGCGTACCGCTCGTCGACGTTGCCGCGCAGCGCCGCG
Organism: Actinomycetota bacterium; assembly: GCA_021325015.1. Taxonomy (GTDB): domain Bacteria; phylum Actinomycetota; class UBA4738; order UBA4738; family HRBIN12; genus JAJPHY01. The sequence goes on from JAJPHY010000069.1 coordinate 6,777, forward strand.
AGGTAGGCCAGGTACTCCGCGCCGGTGAGGTTCTCGTAGAGCGCGAACTCGCCCGGCAGGTAGCCGACGCGTCGGTGGATCTCCACCGCGTCGCGGCGGGCGTCCATGCCGAGCACGGTCGCCCGCCCGCGGGTGGGCCGGATGAGGTCGAGCAGGAGGCGGATCGTGGTGGTCTTGCCGGCCCCGTTGGTTCCGAGGTAGCCGAAGACCTCGCCGGGGTGAACCGCGAAGTCGAGCTCGATCACACCACGCTGCTTGCCGTACCACTTGCTCAGGCGCTCGGCGACGATCACGTCGGCCACCACAGACCCCCCTGTGCGGGCGTTCACACTGTCGCAGCGGGACGAGACCTCGACCACGTCGAACGGCCCGGGCCCGCGGGGCCGATCGCCCGTCTCCACCTGCGCGTCCGCGCTCAGGCCCTCCGCGACCTTCGTCGAGCGGGGGAACCACGCTGCCGCGTGCGTCGAGCGGGAGCGCGCGGCCGGGACGAGCGCTCACGGCCCGCTCACGGCCCGAGGTTGTAGCCGGCCCGCCGCGGGATCCGCGCGAGCAGCTCGGTCAGGCGGCCCGGGCGCCCTCCCTCGCCCAGCCGGTCGTCCCGGCGGACGATCGCCCGGCTCACGACGCGTTCGGCGGGCACGAAGATCGGATCCGGCGGGAACCGCCCGGGCCGGTCGTCGACGATCGGCAAGGTGGTGTGCTCGTCCGAGGCGTCGAGGGCCAGCCCCGACAGGATCTTGCCACCGAGGTGGCACGGCCCGACGCCGTTGCCGGTGAACCCGAGCCCGTAGTGGACCGCGCCGCCGGGCAGCGTGCCGAAGAACGGGAGGTGGCGGGCCGAGACGTCGATCGGCCCGCTCCACGCCACCTCGAGCGGGACGTCCCGGAACGAGGGGAACCACGTGTACAGGTCCTGCACGAGCCGCCGCACGCCCTCCTCGTCGTAGTCGAAGCGCTCGTCGATCCGCCCGCGCGTCGAGGCGAGCATCCCGGCGCCGCCGAACGCGATGCGCCCGTCCGGCGTCGCCCGCAGGTAGTGGAGCGAGGTCCGCAGGTCGTACACGCCCTCGCCTCCGGTCCACCCGATCTCGGCCAGACGGCCGGGGGCCGGTGTCGTGAGCACGATCGAGGTCCCCCGAACCATGAGCGAGCGGTGGAAGGCGCGGAGCGCGACCGCCCACGCGTTCAGCCCGAGGATCGCGCGCCGGGCGCGAACCGAGCCGCGGGGGGTGTGCACGACCGGGCTCCTGCCGGCGCGGAACCGCGTCGCCGGCGTCTGCTCGAAGATCCGGACTCCCCGCTCGAGGAGCACCCGGCGAAGACCGAGCGCCAGGCGGGCCGGCTGGACCCCGGCCGAGTCCGGGGCGAACGCCGCCGCCCGGACGACCGGCGAATCGAACCGCGCCCGAAGCTCGTCCAGGCCGAGGCGAACGAAGCGGTCGGGAACCCCATACTGCGCGGCGTCCCGGATGGCGCGTTCGAGCGCCGCCTCCTGATCCGGCGAGGTGGCGACGGCGAGGTCTCCGGCGCGCACGTACCACGCGTCGATGCCGTGCCGCTCGCAGAACTCCCCGATCTCGTCGATGCTCCGCGCGGCGAGCTCGCACGTGCGGCGGGCTGCGACGTGGCCGTACCGGCGGGTCAGCTCGGGTAGCTCGTCCCACAGGCCGTTCACGAACCCGCCGTTTCGTCCGCTCGGCCCTCCGCCGCACACGTCCTGCTCGAGCAGCACGACGTCGATCCCCGGCGCGCGCTCGGTGAGGAAGTACGCGC
>JAJPHY010000101.1 GCA_021325015.1 Actinomycetota bacterium
CTTCGTGCGCACGAAGGCGCCGCCCTTCCCCGGCTTCACGTGCTGGAACTCGAGGACCTGGAACAGCGTGCCCTCCAGGTCGAGCGTCATGCCGTTCTTCAGGTCGTTGGTCGACACGCTCACAGAACGATCAGCTCCTTGGTCGAACGCGGGATCTCGCGGCAGCCGTCCTCGGTCACGAGCACCAGGTCCTCGATGCGGACGCCGCCGAGGGACGGAATGTACACGCCGGGCTCGATCGTGACGACCGCCCCGGCGGGCAGCACGTCGTCCCCATCCCAGCGCAGGAACGGCCCCTCGTGGATCTCCAAGCCCACGCCGTGTCCGAGCCCGTGCGGGAACCGGTCGGCGAGCCCGGCCTCCTCGATCACCGACCGCGCGGCGCGGTCGACCTCGGCCGAGGTCGACCCGGCGCGCACGGCGCGGATGCCGGCCCGCTGGGCAGCGGCGACGACGTCCCGCACCTCCCGCAGGCGGGCCGGCGGTTCCCCGAAGGCCACCGTGCGCGTCATGTCGGAGTGGTACCCGTCCACGAGCGCGCCGAAGTCGAGCTTGACGACGTCCCCCCGGCGAAGCGGCCGGTCGGTCGGGCGGTGGTGGGGCTCGGCCGCGTGCTCTCCGAAGGCGGCGATCACCGGGAAGCCGAGCTCGTCGGCCCCGGCGCGGCGCATGGCGAGCTCCAGCGCGAAGGCCAGCTCGCGCTCGGTCGTGCCCCGACGAAGACCGGACAGCACGACCTCCTCGAACGCACGATCCGCGGCCTCCTGGGCGCGGGCGATCAGCCCGAGCTCCTGTTCGTCCTTCACCCATCGCAGGCGGGCGACCTCGTCGTCGGCGGGCACGAGCTCGACCCCCCGGGCCTCCCGGCGGAGGTCCTCCCAGAGACGGTAGGTGAGGGCCTCCGCCTCGAACCCGACCCTCGACACGCCCAGACGACCGCACGCCTCGGCGACCGCGGCGGCGAACCCGTCCCGGTACGTGACCCGCTCGAGGTCGGGGACCTCCTGAGTCGATTGCTCGGTGTAGCGGCCGTCGGTGAAGAAGATCGCGCGGTCCCGGGTGAGGAGGAGCTGGCCGTTCGAGCCGGTGAACCCGGTGAGGTAGCGGACGTTCGGCAGGCGCGTGACCAGGAGCGCGTCGAGCCCGAGCTCCGCGATGTGCGCGTCAAGACGCTCGCGTCTCAGGGCGTGATCCACGACAGGGCCTCCAGCGCGAGATGGTACCCGCCGGCTCCCCCGCCGGCGATCGTCACGCGGGCCACCGGGGAGATCACCGAGTGCCGGCGGAACGCCTCCCGCGCGTAGATGTTCGTCATGTGAACCTCGACAACCGGTGCGCCGCAGGCCTCCACCGCATCGCGCAGCGCGTACGAGTAGTGGGTGAGGGCGCCGGGGTTCAGGACCACGGCGCCGAACCCCTCGCCCGCGGCCGCCAGCAGCCAGCCCACCAGGTCGCCCTCGTGATCCGACTGGCGCCAGGCGACCTCGTGTCCGAGTCGCGCACCCCTCGCCGAGACCTCGCCCATGATCTCCTCGAGCGTCTGCGTCCCGTACCGCTCCGGGTCCCGCGTGCCGAGCGCGCCGAGGTTCGGTCCGAACAGGAACAGCACCTTCATCCGGCCGCTCCCATCTCCTTCAGGGTCGCGAGCACGAGATCCTCGCCCACGCCCTCGACCACGCGCGGACGCCCGACGTCCTCCAGGAGCACGAACCGGACGCCCCCTCGGTACTTCTTGTCCATGCGCATCGCGGCCAGGATCTCGTCCGAAGCCGGCAGCGGCCCCTCGGGGTCGAGGCCGAGGGACTTCAGGAGCCGGACGTGCCGGGCGGCAAGGCCCAGCGGCGCGAGCTCCAGCCGCTCGGCGAGCCGGGCCGCGAAGACCAGCCCGACCGCCACGGCCTCCCCGTGGGACCGCCCGGCGAACGCGTCCAGCCGCTCCAGCGCGTGACCCAGCGTGTGCCCGTAGTTCAGGATGAGCCGCCGGCCCGTGTCCCGCTCGTCGGCGGCGACGACGGCCGCCTTGGCCCGGACGCACCGGGCGACGAGCCGCTCCATCGCGCCGGGGTCGCGCGCGAGGATCGGGGCCGGATCGGTCTCGAGCTCGCCCAGCAGGTCCAGGTCGAGCGCGAGGCCGACCTTGGCCACCTCGGCGAGCCCGCTCCGGAGCTCGCGGTCGGGAAGGGTCGCGAGCGTGGTCACGTCGGCCAGCACGGCCGCGGGCTGATGGAACGCCCCCACGAGGTTCTTCCCCTCGGGGAGGTTCACCGCGGTCTTGCCGCCGATCGACGCGTCGACCTGCGCGGTGAGCGTGGTCGGCACCTGTACGAACCGGATGCCCCGCATGTAGGTGGCGGCCACGAACCCAGCGAGATCGCCCACCGAGCCGCCCCCGAGCGCCACCACGACGTCGTCCCGGTGGGCCTCCTGGGTGGCGAGCTGCCGGTGGAGGGCGGTCGCGGTCGGGAGCGACTTCGCCTCCTCCCCCTCCGGCACGCCCAGGTGGATCGTCTGGAGCCCGCGGGCGGCGAGCCCCCGCCCGAGCGCGCCCAGGAACCGCCCGGCCACCCGGTGGTCGGCGACGACGAACGCCTTCTCGCTCGCGGGGAGCTCGGGCAGGTAGGCGTCCGCCGCCCCGAGCAGGCCCGAGCCGATCACGACCGGGTAGTCCCGCGCCGGACCGCCCGAGACCCTGACGGTCACGCGCTCCAACGCCCCAGCTCCCGGCGGATGGACTCCGCGACCTCGTCCGGCGGTCCGCTCGCGTCCACCACGTGCGCCGCGAACTCCCGGTAGAGCGGCTCGCGCTCGCGGAACAGGCGCTCGAGGTCGGCCTCGGCGTGGATCAGCGGGCGATCGGCGGCCGGAACGACACGCGAGCGGAGCACCTCGAGCGGCACCGAGAGGAACACCACGGTCCCGGTCGCCCGGAGCGTCACCCGGTTGGCCGGCTCGAGCACCACCCCTCCCCCGCAGGAGACCACCGCCGGGTCGCGGGTCGAGGCCTCCACGAGCGCGGCGGCCTCGAGCTCGCGGAATCGGGCCTCGCCCTCCCCGGCGAAGATCTCGCTCACGCGCTTGCCGGCGGCCCGCTCGATCTCGTCGTCGAGCTCCACGAACGGGACGACCAGGCGGCGGGCGAGCTCCGGCCCGACCGTGGACTTGCCCGACCCGGGCATCCCCACCAGGTAGACGATCACCGGGCGCCCCCGCCCCTCACCCGAGCCCCGCCAGGTAGCCCTCGAGGTTGCGCCTGGTCTCGGCGAGCGAGTCGCCCCCGAACTTCTCGAGAACGGCGTCGGCGAGCACGAGCGCGACGGCCGCTTCGCCGACCACGCCGCCCGCGGGAACCGAGCAGATGTCCGTGCGCTGCTTGATCGCGACCTCGGGCCGCCCGGTGTCAAGGTCGACCGTGGCGAGCGGGCGCGGCACCGTCGAGATCGGCTTCATGGCCGCGCGGACCCGGATCGGCTGACCCGTGCTCATGCCGCCCTCGATGCCGCCGGCGCGCGCCGAGCGGCGCCGGATGCGTCCCTCCACGGCCACGATCTCGTCCTGGACCTTCGAGCCGCGCCTGGCCGCCGCGCCGAACCCGTCCCCCACCTCGACGCCCTTCACGGACTGGATGCTCATGAGGGCGAGCGCGAGGCGGGCGTCGAGCTTGCGGTCGAAGTGCACGTGCCACCCGAGACCCGGCGGGCAGCCGTAGGCGATCACCTCGAAGACCCCGCCCAGGGTGTCCCGCTCGGTCTGTGCCGCGCGGATCTCCTCGACCATGCGGGCCGAGGTCTCCTCGTCCAGGCAGCGGACCGGGGAGGCGTCGACCGCCTCCTGGTCCTCGGGACGCGGCCGACGGGCGCTCGCGGGGAGCGCGACCCGGCCGATCCGAACCACGTGCGAGACGACCTCGACCCCGAGCTCGGACAGGAAGGACTTGCACACCGCGCCGGCGGCCACGCGGGCCACGGTCTCGCGGGCGCTCGCGCGCTCGAGCACGTTGCGAACGTCGTCGAACCCGTACTTCTGCACCCCGACGAGGTCGGCGTGACCGGGTCGGGGACGCGTGAGCCGCTGCGCGGGGTCCGGCTCGCCCTCGACCGCCATGAGCTCCCGGTACTTGGTCTCCCACTCGGCGTTCTCGATCGTGATCGAGACCGGGCTGCCGAGCGTGCGCCCGTGGCGCACGCCGGAGAGGATCTCGAAGCGGTCGGCCTCGAGCCTCTGACGGCCGCTGCGCCCGAAGCCGTGGCGGCGCCGGGCGAGCTCGGCCGCCACCGCCTTCGGCGAGACCGGCACGCCGGCCGGGAGGCCCTCCAGGACGGCCACCAGCGCCTTGCCGTGCGATTCACCCGCCGTGAGCAGCCGCAACATGGACCCCATCATAGGTGACGAGAGGTGACGAACCGGAGCCGACTCCGACCCGGGCGGCGCGCACGCCGGCTCGCGCACCCGGCCTCGGCGGGGGACGCTCGATGCGATCGCCGGACATGGCGGAGGGCGGCCCCGGCCGGGACCGCCCTCACTCACCGGCGGCCGCTCCCCCCGAGGGCGATCCGCCGGATCGGTCTGGCTACTTCTGCGGCTTCAGGCAGAGGGTGAACGACTGGTCACCGAACAGGAACCTGGCGCAGCTTCCGCTGATCGAGACCAGCTTGAAGTTGTCGTCGAAGGTCTCGCCCTCCTTGACCGTGTACACGGTCCCGTCGACCTCGACCTGCGCCTTGGTCCCGCCGGCGAAGATGTCGTCCAGCACGACGGTGTGCCCGCCGATCGTGGTGCTCTGGCCTCCGCCGGGCGTGGTCGGCGTCGGGCTCGGGCTCCCGCTCGGTGAGGAGGGGGGCGAGGAGGGCGGGCTCCCCGACGGCGCGGAGGTGGGGCTGACGCTGCCGCTCGGGGCCGGCGTGGCCGTCTGCAGGATCGGCGGGATCGAGAACGGATCCCGCGCGCCGGCCAGGACCACGGGCGGCAGCGTCTCGCGGGGCGTCGGGGCTGGCGACTCACCGGGCGACGGCGCCGCGCTGGGGCTCTCCGTCGCAACCGGCGAGGGCGACGCGGTCTCGGTCGTGCCGCCACCCCCTCCCAGCACCTTGATCAGGACGAAGGCGACGATCGCCACGCCGGCGACCACGCCGAGGATGATCAGCGCCCGTCGGTCGCGGGGGGAAAGCGCCATCTCCTCACGCTCCTTCTGTGTCTGTGCTTCCTAGGCCGCGGGACTCGACGTGCTCGACCCGCCGGAGCCGGAGCTACCTCCGGTCGTGGTGCCACCGGTCGGGCCGGGCTGCGAGCCCGGGCCCGCGCTCGTATCGGACGTGTAGAACTCGACCGTCAGCTGCATCGACAGGCTCGGGGCCGTCGTCGTCGTTCCGGTCTCCTGCGCCCCAGGGGCGACCGTGATGTTCGTCACCTTGCCGGCCCTGGGCAGCGTCTCCAGGCGGAACAGGAACTCCTCCAGGGAGAAGTAGGTGCCGTCGACCTGGATCGCGGTGGGGATGATCGAGAACCCGGACGTGCTCGCCGTCGGGGTTCCGGGCGCGACCGAGAAGAAGTCGACCGCCGAGCGATCGGCCGCGTCGTTCAGCAGGCGGATCAGCCCCGGAAGGTCCGCCGTGGGGGGGATCTGGGTCTGGATCTTGGCGATCTCCTTCTTGGTGAGCGGAGCGTTCTTCTGCGCCTCCTGCAGCGACGCGAGCTGCGCGCGGAGCGTCTGCTCCTGCGTCTGCGCCTGGGCGAGCTCGTCCTTGGTCTTCTTCACGTCGTTCATCTTGGGGAGCAGCAGGAGCACGACCGCCAGCACGGCGAGCACCAGCGACACGGCTCCGGCGATGATCGGACCGCGGCGGCTCATTGCTGCCCTCCCTTCCCGCGCTGCGTGAGGGCGTCGGTCGACAGGTCGACGCCGCTCGAGAACGAGTAGATCTTCGTGAACGATCCCGACTCCGTCGCGGTGCTCGCCCACGCATTCACCCAGCCCTTGACCTGCTCAAGCTTGGTCAGCCACGTCGAGAGCGTGGGCGCCTGGTACACGGAACCCGTGAACTGAATCGAGCCCACGAGGCCGGTGGTGGTCGTGCCCGTGGCGGTTCCTCCAGGCGTGGCGGCGGTGATCTGGCCGGTGAGGTTGGTCAGGTAGGCATTGGCCGGGATCACGCGCGACACGTCGAGCAGGACGCCGGACCAGGACACCTCGTTGGTGAACACCGTCCGGAGGAGCTGCTGCTCGGTCTGAAGCTGCGACTGCAGGTTCGCGAACTCCTGCAGGTCAGAGATCTGCGCCTGGAGACCAGCGTTGACCGACTGCTGGGCGGCCAGGTCGTCCTTGACCTTGGAGAGGTCCATCGTCTGCAGGAAGTAGAGGAAGCCGATGGCCGCCAGCACGACCACGCCCGCCAGCGATACGAGGCCCGTCAGGCGCCGGACCGTCTGGCGCTGGCGGTACTCCGGGGGAAGAAGGTTGATCTGGCTCACGAGCGCCTCCCCATGGCGAGCCCGACCGCGACCGCCAGCACCGGCTCGGCCTCGGCGAGCTCCTCTTCGGACAGACCCAGCTCGGACGTGGCGTGATCGAACACGCGCCCGCGGTCGACCTTGACCGGGATCCGCTCCTGCAGGAGCTCCATGAACCCCGCGAGCTTGGAGCCGCCCCCGGTCACCAGGACCCGGCCGATCTTCGCGCCGGGGACCTGTGCCGTGTAGAACTCGAGCGACGAGCGGATCTCGTCGATGAAGCTGCCGGCCCGCTGCATGACGACGCGCCGGACGTCCTCCGGGTTCGGGCCGCCCTCGACGACCTCGCCGCGCTTGAGGCGCTCGGCCACGTCGTCGTCGACGCCGAGCCCTCGGGCCACCGCGAGCGTGATGTCGCGACCTCCCGAGGGGAGGATGCGCACGAACCTCGTGACCCCGCGGTCGTGCACGCAGATGTTCGTGACGTGGGCCCCGACGTCGATGACGGCCTCGTCGCCCGCCGTCTCGGCATCGAGGGACCCGTCGGCCTGGCCGACCGCACGCACGAGCGCGAACGGCGTGAGGTCGATGCTCACCGGTTCGAGCTTGGCGGCGTCGGTCGCGGCGATGAGCGTGTTGATCATGGCCTTCTGCGCGGCCACCAGGAGGATCCGGATGAGGCGGCGGCCCTCCTGCTCGACCTCGCCCAGCGGGTCGTAGTCGAGCACGGCCTCGTCGACCGACATCGGGATGAACTCCTGCACCTGGAAGGCCAGGGACTTACGGAGCTCCTTCTCCGGCAGCCAGGGGAGCGAGACCTCGCGCACCACCACCCGCTGGTTGCCGACCGAGAGCGAAACCCGCTTCGACTTGAACTTCCCCCGGCTCCACAGCTCCTTCATGGCCTCGCCCACGAGCTCCGGCTGGCGCACCTCGCCGTTCTCGACCGCTCCGGGAGGAACCGGCACCTGGCCGGCGCGCACGACCGCCGGGCCCTGCGAGCGCGAAACCACCTCCGCGGCTCGCACCGCGGTGGAGCCGATGTCCAGTCCGATCTCCGACTTCGCCACGACTCGCCTCCGCCTAGACGGACCTCTCCGAGAGGTACCTGTTCACGTCCGACTCCCGGATCCGGTAGTTCTTGCCCACTCGGATCGCGGCGAGCTGGCCGCTCTTGATGAGGCGGTAGACCGTCATGTTCGACACCCGCATGGTCGCCGCCACCTCCGCCACGGTCAGCAGCCGATCGCCGACGAACGGCCTCCGCTTCGACATCAGGTCACGCCTTCCACCCGTGGCTCCGGATCCCCCCGAGCCACCTGCCTCTCGAGCTCGACGTCTTCACCCTATGCCCCATCTTTCACATCTGTCACATCTCGCACACGCATCTCATCTTCAACATCTCACGCCAGACCCTCAACGATCCCGATGAGCCCCCAGCGCCCCGGACCGTAACAGGTGCCACTTTTGTCGTCAATCACCCCATGTGACTACTTTCGGCACGGAAGGCTAAATTACATAGATGTAATTAGCAGAAATTTTCAAGAGCCCCATCAGCAACATCCCGCGCCAGGCCCGGCCACCCGCTGAGGGGCCGGTCGGGGATGTCAGCCGACGAGTCGGAGGTATGCCGAGGCGAGCTCCGCCCCGAAGAGGGCCGCGATCAGGGCCCCGGCCGCGAGAAACGGCCCGAACGGGATGGCCTGCTTCCTACCGGCTCCGGCCACGAGGGCCAGGATCCCCCCCACTCCCCCGAGAAGGATGGCCGACCCGGCCGCGACGCCGACGAACCGGAGCCCGAGAGAGCCGAGGACGAAACCGATCAGGCCCGCGAGCTTCACGTCGCCCATCCCCATCCCCCGAGGCGAGATCAGGGCGATGAGCAGGAGACCGCCCCCGAACGCGAGGAACCCGAGCCCCGCTCGAGCCAGGTCCACTCCCCCGCCGGCGAGCCGGGCCACCACCAGATAGGCGGCGAACAGCACCAGGCTCGGATAGACGAGCCGGTTCGGGATGATCCGGTGCCGGAGGTCGATCAGCGCGAACGCCGGCATCACGCCGAGGAACGGAGCCATCATGCCCGCCACCCACACATCCCCGAAGCGGAGCGCCGCCGCCACGAACAGCCCGGCGACGGCGAGCTCGGTGAGGGGGTAGACCGGGGAGATGCGGGCTCCGCATGCCCGGCACCTGCCGCGGAGCACGATCCACGAGACCACCGGGACGTTGTCTCGAGACCGGATCTGGATGCCGCAGGAGGGACACCTCGAGCGCGGCGAGATCAGGGATTCCCCGCGCGGCAGCCGGTGGATCGCCACCGTGAGAAAGCTCCCAAACACGAGACCGAGCGGGGCCGACACGAGCACCCGGATCGCCCAGTCCCATGCGGTGTCCACGTCCGGTTCAGTCTAGGCGAGGGGCCGGACGCCGCCGGGATTCCCGAGACCGTGGGCCGGGGGTACGCTCCCCACATGTCGGCCGGCCGGCTGCCCCCCCTCGCCCGCCTGGTACGTGCCTACGTACGGGTGCGGATGGGGACGGCCCCGCCTCGCGAGCCGCCGGACGTTCTCTGGGGTCGCTTGTCCGAGACCATGTCCCGACGGGATCTCCTGCGGATCGGCGGGGTGGTGGGCCTCGGGCTCGCCGTCTCCGGATGCACCGGCGGCGCTGCGGAGGTCTCGCGGTCCGTGCCCGCGCGGCACCGCACCACGCCGCACGACGCGCGAGTGGTCGTCGTGGGGGCCGGCCTGGCCGGGGTCACCGCTGCGTACCGGCTCGCCGCCGCCGGCGTGAGTGTGGAGCTCTTCGAGGCCCGCGACCGGGTGGGCGGGCGGTGCTGGACGGCCCGTGGGTGGGCCGACGGCCAGACCGCCGAGCACGGCGGAGAGTTCATCGATACCCGCCACGTGCACCTGATCGGTCTGGCGCACGAGCTCGGGCTCGAGCTCGACGACCTCTGGGAGGGATACCCCAAGGGAGCGGTGTGGCCCAGCTGGGTCCAGGGCGCGTTGCTCGACCGCGCGGCCGTCAAGGAGCAGCTCGATCCGATCGCGACCGCGGTCGAGCGGGAAGCCCGCCGCATCGGCGTGATCCGGGAGGGACGCCGGCCCACCGACGCCGCGTACTCGTACGGGACCGCCACCCCCGCCGCGGTCGAGCTCGACCGGATGTCGATGGCCGAGTGGCTCGAGCGGCGCGTCCCGGAGGTGATCGGCTCGCCGATCGCCGCATACCTGGACGAGGTGATGGCCGGCTGGTACGGGCTGGAGATGGACGGGCTCTCCGCCATCAACTGGATCGACTACTTCGTGATCCCGGCACGCGGGGCGGACGAGCGCTGGCACGTCCGAGGCGGCAACGATCAGGTCCCGAACCTCGCGGCGGAGGCGCTGCCGGCGGGCACCCTCCACCTGGAGGCGGCGCTCGAGGCGATGGCGCTCCGGGCCGATGGCTCCTACGAACTTCGATTCGGCGGAGTCCGGGCGCCCGTGATCGCCGACATCGTGGTCCTCGCGCTCCCCTTCTCCACCCTCCGGCTGGTCGACCTCACGCGAGCCGGACTCTCGCCGGAGCGGCTCGCGGCGATCGAGGGGCTGGGAATGGGCATGGACGCGAAGCTGCTCCTCCAGTACGAGCGGAGGCCGTCGACCTTCCGGGTCGCCGGACGGACCTGGGGTGGCGGGATGGAGCACACGGACCCGGCCTTCGAGACCTGGGAGAGCTCCACCGACCAGCCGGGCCGCTCCGGGCTGATCACCGTCTACGCGGGCGGCCGGACGGGCGCCGGCTGGACGGCCCCCCGGCCGCACGGTCCCGCTCCGGCCGGTCTTGCGAGCGCCTACGTGCGTTACGTGGATGAGGTGGTTCCCGGGACGGCGGCCGCCTTCAACGGCCGGGCGTGGGCGGATCTGTGGCCGCGCGACCCCTGGACCAACGGCGCCTACGCCGCCTTCCTGCCCGGGCAGTACACGCGGTTCTGGCACTTCACGGGACGGCCGGAGGGCAACGTCCACTTCGCCGGGGAGCACACGTCGACCTACAGCCAGGGCTATCTGAACGGCGGGGTCGAGAGCGGCGACCGCGCGGCGATCGAGGTCCTGCGAACGCTCGGCCTGCCGGTTCCGGACCGTCTGCGCCGGCTGCCCTACTCGCGGCTGACGTGACCCGCCGGCGCCGACGCCCACGAACGGAGGCGCTCTATGGGGCCGAGGCCGGGTACGCCGCGACCTGCTCCGCCCAGGTGACGACCTGCCACGCCGAGGCGACCGGGTTCAGGAAGTGCGGCGGCGAGTCGTACTTCAACCGGTTGTCGTAGGAGTAGTTCTTGGAGTAGCCGGTGACGACGCTCGAACCGGAGAACGTCCCGACCGCGCCCCGGTACTCCTGAGCGATGGCTCCGAACACCGTCAGGTTGCCCGCCGACCCTCCGTAGTTCGTGAACGCCGGTCCATACTGGTAGTTCTGCACGCCGAACGAGTGGGCGACGGTGAGCAGCGCGGCGCTTACGCTCGGTCCCCGGTTGGCGTACTGGTAGGTCGCGGTCGCCATCGTCGAGGTCCCGGGCGTGGACCCGCTGAACAGCGAGGGCGTCTGCGGGCTCGTGATCCCCGGGATCCTCAGGTTGCAGTAGCCGTTGCCGTCGGTCGAGCCGTCGCACGTCGTGACGGAACCGGCGTCCCCCTTCACGGTCTCCACGACCGTCGCGCTTGTCCCGGAGCAGTTCTGCGTGCAGCTCACGCCGATCATCGGCTGGTCGGCGCCGCCTCGGGCGTTGACGAACGTGACGACGTACGGACCGCCGTTCGGGCCGCTCACGGTGGCGTTCCCGGACCCGATCGTCGACAGGCTCTGCAGGGCGCTCTGAATGGACGCCGCGGTCGGCCCGGTGCCGTACGTGATCTGCGAGGTCGTCCTTCCGTTGAAGCTCAGCGTGAACCTCGAGTTCGAGGCATAGCCGGTGAGGGTGATCGTCTGGACCTCGTTCAGCTTGTCGACCGGATTGCTCGGCGTGCCCACCGGGTGGTAGACGCTGATGTAGTTGTTCGCCACCAGCCCGAGCAGATCGTCGGCGCCCGCGTACGTGGTGGTGCCGAACAGGAAAATGCTGTTCTCGGCGGCGATCGTCAGCCGGCCGTTCAGCTGGCCCTGCACGAACACGTCCCCGTTGCGGCAGCCGTATCCGGTCGTGCTCACCCCGGTGCTCCAGGACGTCGTGTCGGTCTTCTGCGGGAACCCGAGCGGGTTGGAACGGGTGGGCGTGAACCCCGAGCCACCGTTCCCGCCGATCGCCGGCCGGCTGTACGGGCAGCCGTTCGTGTAGTTGGGGTCGGTCGAGCCGCTCGGGACGTTCTGCACGTACACGACCCCGCTCCCGTCGGTCGGGATCGTGAACCTGGTGATCGTGTACCGGTTGTAAAGGCTCCCGGTTGGGTTCTGAGGCCACGAGCAGTAGATGTTCTGACTGAACGGGCTGATGACGTCCATCGTGCCGTCCGAGTTCAGCTTGATCGCCGTCGGACCGGTGAACAGGCACCCGGTCCCGCCGAGGGTCGGGTTGGTCTCGTTCTTGATCGCGACGTTGCTGGGCGGCATCGTCAGCGGATCCGCGTACTTCGGGTCGCCGGGCTGGGCGAACACCGGCGTGCAGGGGCTCTGCGTGCAGACCCACTTGTTGCCCGAGGCCGGGTTGTAGCTCGTGGTCGTCGGGCCGTTGAAGTGCGGGCTGCCGCTCACGCGGATCGCGTCGTTGGAGTGCAGCGGGCCGTTGATCGTGTCCACGCCGATGAACGTGATGTCCTGGCAGTAGGGCGGATCGCTGTCGCTCGTGCCCATCGCCGCGCTGTCGTTCCGGCCCTGGATGTCGCGCCCGTCGTAGTAGTGCTTGGCGCAGTACTGCTGCGCCTGGGTCGTGGTGTAGCTGCCGCCGCTGCCGTCGTAGACGTTCGCGTTCGCAGGGTCCGTCGTCTCGTACTCGGTGAAGTACAGGTAGTCGAGGAAGTTCCGCCGGCGAAGCGACGCGCTGATCGTGCGCGTCACGTTGCCGACGCGGCCGGTCGAGACGAGCTTGATCGTGCCGTCGACGGCGAGCTGGCTCGTGTCCCGGTCGTACCGGTAGGAGGCGTCGCTCGTTCCCCCGGGCACCTGCACCCAGGTCGTGAAGGCCTGGTTGCCGTCGGGGGGCGCCGGCCCGTACCGGGGATCGCTCGTCGGCAGGGTGCTGTTTCCGTACTGCCAGTACGAGCCGTCCTGGTTCAGGTGGTAGAGGTAGTCGTCGATGCCGGCCTCCGCCGCGGAGAGCGCCGCGTTCCAGCTCTGGTCGTGACGGGAAATGTCCTGCGATCCGACCGCGTAGGAAAGGACCGCGGACAGGAGCAGCAGCACCGCGGTGACGGCGAGCAGCGTGACCACGAGCGCTATGCCCCGCTCGTCTCGCCGGATCCTGATCAGCATGGTCTCCTCACCTCACGGGCTGGGCGACGGGGGCGGGTTGTAAAAGACGTTCGGCAGCCGGACGCGGTTCAGGAGGGTCGTGTTCGCGATGGGAAGCGTCGTGGTCTTGTGGATCATCAGCCGGATTCCGACGGCCTTGACGAGCAGGGCGTTCGTCGTGAGGAGGGGGGTCTGGTCACCGGAGGTGGAGCAGCCCGGGAGGGACGCGCTCGCGCAGAACGGCTGCAGGACGCCGTTTGCGTCCTGGTAGTAGTAGGTGAAGATGGCCTGAGTCGGATCGCTCAGGTCGTTCGTCACGTACTGGCCGACGAGACGGTTCGTGGGCGCGTTCTGCGTGTAGGCGCAGTTCGGGGGCGTGTTGCCGGCGTTCGGCTGCGTGACCTCCTCGATCAGTTCGCGCTTCGCGTCCACGTACAGGTGGATCTTCTTCGGGCACGAGGTCGAGAGGTCCAGGTTCGCGTAGAAGGTCACCTCGTTGTCGTCGGCCAGCACGTACGACGGGTCGCTCGAGACGACGAACGGCGGCGTCGAGGCGTCGAGCTTGGCCGCGGTCCGGATGTCCTTGGTGAGGACGTCCATCAGCGTGCGGGCCTCGTCCAGGTTCTCCAGGCGCCGGATCCCCCCGGTCGCGGCGCGCTCGAACGAGGCAACGGCCTGCAGGACGAACGTCATGATGATCGCAAGGAGGAGCATCACGACCGCCATCTCCGGGAGCGTCATCCCGGACTCGCTGCGAAGGCTGCGGACGATCCGGTTCATGGCGTCGTCACCGAGATGTCGTAGGGCCACGACCCGTCGCCATCCCCGGGATCCGTCCCGGGAACGAGCGGCACGGTTCCGAAGTAGACGGATCCGCCGTCCACGCTGACCTGCCACGTCCCGTACGGCAGCGCGAAGACGATCTGGCCGGCCGAGTCGGTCTGGCCGATCGAGAAGTTGTCGGCGCCGCCGCAGCCGACGGCGCTCACCTGCTTCCCCGGCACGGGGGCCATGGTGCCGCCCCCGAGATCCTGCTGGACGGTGATGCGGATCTCCGGCAGGGGGACGGTGGCGGCGCTCGTCGAGCCCGGGTTGACGGCCACGGTCGTTCGGGAGCCTCCCGGGTAGCTCGCCGGATCGGCCTCCGCGCAGTCCCCGGCCCAGACCTCGTAGCCGTCCGCGTAGGGGAACTGGCCCGAGATCGTCCGCGGGTTGCCCGCACCAGGGAAGCTCTTCACCCCGTTCGGGAGGATGTGCGTGTTGTAGAGGCTGACCGTCAGGCCGGAGGGCGCCGGGCTCCCGAACACGCTGCCGGCCATCGTGAGCTGGAGCGTCGCCGCCCGGTCGTACTGGAACTGAACGGACGTCGTGGCCCCGACGGAGACCGACGCCGGCTGCGACGGAGTCGCCACCCCCTGCAGGTCGACGTATCCGCCCGTGGAGGCGGTCACGGTGTACGTGCCGGCGGGGATGAAGGCGAAGAAGGCGCAGCCGTCGGAGTTCGTGAGCTGGCTCGCGTTCTGCGGGCCGGCGATCGCGACCGAGACCCCACCCTCCCCGAACCCGTCACGGTCGACCACCTTTACCGCGATGTGGCCGGTGTTCGGGTCGTACGCCCCCACCGGGGGCGTCAGGATGGTGTGCGCGTCCACGGGCGGGATGCCGCTCATGCTCGGCCAGGTGACCTCGACGTTCACGCGAAGATAGGCGGGGCGAGACCCCGGCGGTGCGTCACACGCCCCGGCGCTCGCGTTCTTGGTGACCCATTCGGTCTCGCGCGTGATGGTGTACGGGACCGTGTCCACGTTCTGGACGGTGACGGTCTGCCCCACCGGAAGGTCTGTGAAGTCGGTGCTCCGGACCGTGTCCATCTCTTGGGAGGCGAGGTTGGCGGCCACGCTTCGGTTCCGGTTGTTGCGGACCATGTTGAGCGACGTGCTCATCGTGGCCGTGACCCCCACGATGAGGATCGCGAAGACGAGGATCGCCACGACCATCTCGACCATGGTGAAGCCGCGCTCGTCACGCGCCCGTCGAACGGCCCGTGCGAGACGACAGCTCCCGGCTCCGCCCCGACTCCTCATCTCACTTCCTTATCGGCACTGCGGGCCTGCGCTTGAATCACCCGACCGGCCGGAAGATCTCCCGCCTGGGGGAGGTCTTCCGGCCGGTCGCTACCACCCACCCGTGCACTGAGGGATGGTGTTCACGTCCGTGTACGCGGCGCCCTGGCCCTTGGCGGTCGCCGGGCTGGTCGCGACCTGCGCGACGCAGAAGTACGTCCGGCTCGACGATCGGGTCACGAGCAGGAGGTCCGTCCCGGATGCGACCTCGATGTCGATCTGGCCGATGGCCGGATCGGTCTGCTGGACCCAGTTCAGGTCCGACTCCGCCGCGTAGGCCGCCGCCGTGTCGAAGCCCGTGTAGCTCTGGTTCTTCGTGTAGTGGGTCATCGCCGCCACGAGGCCGGTTCGCAGATCGGTCTGGGCGGCGCGGTCCGCCGCCCGCTTGCGGGCCCCGAGGAACGTCGGCAGAGCGATGGCGATCAGGATGCCGATTATCAGGACGACCACCATCAGCTCGATCAGCGTGAACCCGTCCTCTGTTCGGTTGTCGACGTGCCTCCTGAATGCGTCCATCGGCGCGATCTCCCGGCATAATCGAGCCCGTCCCGGTCGGGTGACCGGGTGAGCGGAACGGGGGCGACCCGACGGGCCGCCCCCGCTCGCCTTCGAGCTGCGATCAGACGACTACCAGCTGCCGTCGCTGTTCGTGAAGGCCGCCGCAGTGCCCCCAGTGCAGGTCGGGTTCGTACTATCCGAGTTGCGGTATGTTCCGGCATTGGTGCCCGACGAGATATCGTCGATGTAGAAGCACGTGCCGGTCGCCGACATCCGCGCCGCGCCCCAGGTGTCCGAGGCCGACGAATCGACGCTCACCCCGTCCGATGGCTGAGTAACCGCCGTGTTGTCAGTGAACGTCAGGGACGGCTCGATTCCGGGCAGCAGGCCGTTCTGGCCAGCACCACAGTCACCAGGAGACGGCACCTGCCAGTTGTACGAGTCGTGGTCCGTGAAGCAGGTCTTCGCGGCCGCGAGCGCGTTCCGCAGGTCCGACTGCGCGGCGCGGTCGTTCGCGCGGTTCCGGGCGCCGAGGAACGTCGGCAGAGCGATGGCGATCAGGATGCCGATGATCAGGACGACCACCATCAGCTCGATGAGGGTGAAGCCCTCCTCGTCCCTCCTGCGCTCCCAAAAGCGCTGGAGCATGGAGTC
>JAJPHY010000060.1 GCA_021325015.1 Actinomycetota bacterium
GGAACCACGGGGACTACATGCGAGGACGCATCCCACTGGAGATGCTGGAGGCCGGATGAAGCGTTCAAGGGTTCGCCACCTGTCACCTCAACCTGTGTCCCGGAAGGACTAGGCTCGGTTTCGTGCGAGTCACGATCGACGCGCGGCCGGCCGTCGACCGCGAGAAGACCGGCGTCGGCTACTACGCGTGGCACCTGATCCGGCGCCTGCCGGAGGTCGCCCCCGAGACCACCTACGTCGCGTGGTACGTGCACGTCCGCACGGCGGTGCGGCGGTGGCGCCACTTCGACCGCCTGGGGCTCCCGAACCTTCGCGAGCGGGGGATCGTCTACCCGAGCCGGCTCCTCGAGCGCACCGCACGCTACGGCGTCCCGCGGGTCGAGTGGTTCGGCCGGTTCGACGTCCTGTTCGGGACGAACTTCGTCCCCCCGCCGACCCGGGCCCCCCGCGTGGTGGTGACCGTGCACGACCTCGCGTTCCGGCGGTACCCGGAGACGGCTCCGCAGGCCGTGGCGTGGTGGCGCGACGCGCTGGAGCGGACGGTCCGGCGCGCCAAGCGGGTGATCGTGCCCTCGGCGGCGACCCGCGACGACCTGCTCGAGCTCTACGAGGTGGAGCCCGAGCGCGTCGCGGTGATCCCCCTCGCGGTCGACCTCGAGGTCTTCCGGCCCCCGACGCCCGAGCGCGTGGCGGCCGCCCGGGAGCGGTTCGGGATCGACGGGCCGTACCTGCTCGCGGTCGGGCGAACGGCTCGCAAGAACCTTCCGCGGCTGCTCCGGGCGTTCGCGTCGATCCCGGAGGACCTGCGGCCGAAGCTCGTGGTCGCGGGGGCGCCGCCGTGGAGCCCCGGCGGCGGCGACCCGACGCTCGAGGCGCTCGAGGCGTTGCCGCGCGCGGTGCGCGAGGACGTCGCGTTCGTCGGCTACGTCACCGACCAGCAGAAGGTCGCCCTCCTCGGCGGCGCCCTGGCGCTCGTCTACCCGTCGCTCTCCGAGGGGTTCGGCTTCCCCGCGCTCGAGGCGATGGCGTGCGGGACGCCGGTGGTGACCTCGGGCGTGTCCTCGCTCCCCGAGGTCGTCGGACCGGCGGGCGTGCTGGTCGATCCGCTCGACCCGGACTCGATCGCCGAGGGAATCCTCCGGGTGATCGGCGACGAGCCCCTGCGGGCGAGGTTGCGGCAGGCCGGGATCGCGCGAGCCGCCGAGTTCGATTGGCGTGAGACCGCCCGCGCGACGGCGCGGGTGCTCCACGCGGCCGCCGAGGCCTGAGGCGCCGCGACCGGGCACGCCCGCGAGACTGCGCGCGCCCGCCGCCCCCACGGGCAGATGTGGTGTCCGGGGCGGGTCCCCGACGCCCGAGCCTCCCTACACTGGTTCCGTCGTGCGGATCCTCGTCGTGAGCTCGTACCCACCGCGCCGCTGCGGGATCGGCGCGTACGCCCGCGCGCAGGTCGAGCGCCTGCGCGCCGGGGGTCACGAGGTCGTGGTGCTCTCGCCCCCGGACGGCGACGGAGACGTCCGGCTCCCGTTCCTCGGAGGCCGGCCGTTCGTGCGGGCCGCGCGAATCGGCGGCTCGTTCGACCGGATCATCGTCCACTTCCAGCCCCGCCTCTACTACCGGCCGCGGGCCCCGCTCTCCAAGGTGGCCACGTCCCTGGCCCTCGCGTGGCTCGTGCTCCGCCGTCCCGCCACCGAGATCCTCGTGCACGAGGCCGACCCGCCGAGGCCGGCGTGGCGACCCGACTATGTGGCGCTGCGGCCGGCCTTCGCTCGAGCTCGGTTGCTGTTCCATACGGAGGCGGAGCGCCGGGCGCTCGAGCGCGCGTACCGCGTGCGCGCCCGCGCCGCGCTGGTGGCGCATACCGACGGGGTGCGCGTGCACGCGTCCCCCACCCCGGACGAGGCGCGACGGCACCTGGGGATCGAGGGTGACGGCCGCGTCCTGCTCTGCGCGGGCTTCCTGCATCCCAGCAAGGGATTCGAGCGCGCGGTCCGCGCCTTTGCGGCCGCCGGGTCGCCCGGCCGGCTGTTCGTGGTGGGCTCCGTCCGCGACCCGACGCCCGAGAACCTGACGTACGCGCGCGAGCTCCGGGCGCTGTGCGAGGCGACTCCGGGCGTGAGCTTCCTCGAGCGGTACGTGTCGGACGAGGACTTCGACCGCTGGATCGCCGCCGCCGACCTGTTCGTCCTGCCGTACCGGCAGGCGTGGTCCTCGGGGGCGCTCGCGCGGGCGCGCGCGCTGGGGACGCCCGCGCTTGTCTCGGCGGTGGGAGGGCTGGCCGAGCAGGCCGGACCGGGCGACCGCGTGTTCGAGACCGACGAGGAGCTCGTCGGGCTCCTGCGCTCGGCGGCTCGTTAGACTGCGCGGCGCCGTGGGTCGCTCAATCCTCGTCACCGGTGGGGCCGGGTTCATCGGCTCGCACCTGGTCGACCTGCTCCTCGAGCGACCCGACACCGCCGTGACCGTGCTCGACAAGCTGACGTACGCCGGAAGCCGGCGCAACCTCGCCCCGCACGAGCGCAACCCGCGGTTCCGCTTCGTCCTGGGCGACGTGGCCGACCCCGGGGTGGTGGAGCCGCTCGTCCGCGCGGCCGACCGGGGCGTCCACGCCGCCGCGGAGTCGTTCGTCGACCGCAGCATCGAGGACTCCAAGGTGTTCGTCGAGTCGAACGTGCTCGGCACCCAGGTCGTGCTCGAGGCGTGCCGCGAGTCCGACACGCCCCTCCTGTTCGTCTCGACCGACGAGGTCTATGGGGCGGGGCAGCCCGAGGGAGTGTTCGAGGAGGACGATCCGCTGCTGCCGCGCAACCCGTACGCCGCGAGCAAGGCCGGGGCCGACCTGCTCTGCCGCTCGTACTGGATCACGTACCGACTGGCCGTCACGATCGTGCGCGGCACGAACACGTTCGGGCCGCGGCAGCATCCGGAGAAGGCCATCCCGACCTTCATCGTGTCCGCGCTGCGGGGGCGCCCGATCCCCGTGTACGGCGACGGCTCGCACCGTCGTGAGTGGCTGTACGTTCGCGACTTCGTCCGCGCGGTGGCGACGGTGATGGACGAGGGCGAGCCGGGCGGCGTCTACAACATCGGAGGCGGGTTCGAGCTGTCGAACCTCGAGCTCGCGCGCCGAATCTGCGAGGCGGTGGGCGCGCCCGAGTCGCTCATCACCTTCGTCCCCGACCGGCCGGGTCACGACGTCCGCTACGGGCTCGGGTGGGAGCGGCTGTCGGCTCTCGGGTGGCGTCCCGCCGTGCCGTTCAGCGACGGCCTCGCGACGACCGTCGCGTGGTACCGGGACAACCTCTCGTGGGTCGAGGAGGTCGTGTCGGAGGGTCGGTCGTGAGGCTCGCGATCGTCGGGGCGGGGGGAGGACTCGGGCGCGCGTTGCTCGCCCGCGTGCCCCCGCACCACGAGGTGCACGCCTTCGCGCGCGCGGATCTGGACGTGGGCGACCACGACGCGGTGATGCAGACGCTCGTACCCCTCGGGCCGGAGGCGATCGTGAACCTCGCCGCGTTCACCGACGTCGACGCGTGCGAGACCGACCCGCAGACCGCGTTCCGCGTCAACGCGCTCGGTCCCCAGAGCCTGGCGCTCGCGGCACGCGCCGCCGGGGCCGCCCTCGTCCACGTGTCCACCGACTACGTGTTCGACGGCGAGAAGGGCGCGCCCTACGACGAGCTCGACGCGCCGAACCCGCGGTCGGTCTACGGGCGGAGCAAGCTCGCAGGCGAGGAGCTCGTTCGATACCTGCTCCACGAGCACGTCATCATTCGGACCGGCTTCGTGTTCGGCGGGGGGGCCGACTACGTGTCCGATGCGGTGGGCCGGCTCGCCCGCGGCGAGTCCGTGGGGGGCGTGGCCGACCGCGTCGGGTCCCCGACGTTCGCCCCCCACCTCGCGGCGCGTCTGCTCCCGCTCCTGCTCACGCGCAGGTTCGGCACGTACCACGTGGCCGGGCCGGAGGCGACGACCTGGTTCGACGTGCTCGAGCGCACCAGGCGGATCGGCGCGCTCCCGGGGGCCGTGACCCCGCAGCGGAGCGACGAGCTCGGCCTGCCGGCTCCGCGTCCGAGGAACTCGTCCCTGGCCAGCCTGTACGCCGAGGCGATCGGGCTCGAGCCCATGCCCCCTCTCGATCTCGCGATCCGGGAGCTGCTGGGCGAGGTGCTCGGCGGCCGAGGGCGTCGCCGACGGCCCGGCTCGTGAGCCGGGCCGGCCGATCGGCGGCCGCACGGCCGGTGATAGGCTGCCGGGCCGATGGGAGAGCCCCAGAGCGAGGCCGAGGATCCGCGAGCCGTCCTGGAGCGAGAGCTCTACTGGGCGGGCGAGGCCACGACACCGACCAGCCAGAGCACGAGGGAGCTCCGCATCGCCCTCCACGACTTCGCGGCCACGATGCGCGCCGACGAGCGTTCGGCGATCCCGCGCGACGAGCCGCAGCTCGGCTCGCCGTCGAGGTGGAAGCGCAAGACCAAGGCGAGCTTCTACGTCCTGCTGCGGCCGATCACCCATCGGTACGACCGCCTGCTCGCCGACCTCGCGACCCTCACTCGGATGCTCGCCGAGCGCCTGGCCGACGCCGAGGCCGAGATCGCGAGGCTGCGGGAGATTCTCGAGGCGCGCCGGCCGGAGGGACCGGAGGCGTCCTGATGCGGATCGCCGTCTGTCACCCGCAGACCCCGTTCGTGCGCGGCGGCGCCGAGACGCATGCGGAGCAGCTCGTGGCGGCGCTCCGCGAGGCCGGCCACGAGGCCGAGCTCGTCCTGGTCGCCGGCAAGTGGTACCCGGGGGCCGAGCTCGTCCACCAGATGGCCGTGTGGCGGAGCCTCGACCTGTCCGAGTCCAACGGGCTGCCGATCGACGCCGTGATCCCGCTCAAGTTCCCGGCCTACCTCGTTCCCCACGAGCGCAAGATCGTCTGGCTCATCCACCAGCACCGAACCGCGTACGAGCTCTGGGATCACCCCGAGTACGCGGACCTCGCCCGTCAGGGCGACGGGGCGCTGGTGCGCCAGATGATCCACTCGGCGGACCGCGTGGCGCTCGGGGAGGCCAAGCGCGTGTTCGCGAACTCGAAGAACGTCGCGCGTCGCCTGTGGGATTCGCTGCGGATCCCGGCCGAGCCCCTCTACCACCGGTCCCCGATGACGGAGGCGCTGCTCGAGGCGACGGCGGGGCCGATCGGCGACGAGATCGTGTTCCCGAGCCGGTTCGAGAGCCTGAAGCGCCAGTCGATCGCGGTCCAGGCCATGCGCCACGTCCGGAGCGAGGTGCGGCTGGTCCTGGTCGGCCGGGGACCCGACGAGGAGGCGCTCCGCCGTCAGATCGAGGAGCACGAGCTGCAGGCCCGGGTGCGCCTCGAGGTGGGCGCGTCCGACGAGCGGCTGCGGGAGCTGCTGCTCGGAGCGCTCGCCGTGTACTACGGGCCGTTCGACGAGGACTACGGCTACGTGACGATCGAGGGGTTTGCCGCCGCTCGTCCCGTCATCACGCTCTCCGACAGCGGCGGTCCGCTCGAGTTCGTGGTCGACGGCGAGACCGGCATCGTGGTCCCGCCGGACCCGCACGCCGTCGCGGAGGCGTTCGACCGGCTCTTCGCGGACCGCGCGCTTGCCGAACGCCTGGGGCGGGCGGGCCGGGATCTGACGCAGCGCGAGGTGCCCGCGTGGCCGGAGGGCGTGGCACGGCTGCTCGGCTGATCCGCCGGCTCACGACGGCGCGGCCGATCGCTCGACCGCCCGCGCCGCGCGTGGCGTTCGTGTCCCCGCTCCCGCCCGCGAGAACCGGGATCGCCACCTACGCCCGCTCGGTGCTGGACGGGCTCGACCGCATCGGGTACGGCGGCCGTCGTGAGGTCGACGCGATCTGGCCCGTGCAGCCCAGGCACGAGGTGGAGATCCGCGGCTACCGGCTCGGGGTGTACCACGTCGGCAACAACGCGGAGTTCCACGCCGACATCTACCGCCTCGCGGTCTCGCACCCGGGACTCGTCGTCCTTCACGACCTGGGGCTCGACGACTTCGTCCGCGGGCTCGTCTCGCGCGGCGACCCGCTCGGCTACCGCGCCTACCGGGAGGCGGTGCTCCGCGCCGGACGGATGACCCTTGCCGAGGCCCGGCTGCACGAACCCCTCGCCCGGCCCTGGTGCGCGCACATCGCGAGGCACGCACGGGGGATCATCGTGCACTCCGAGTTCGGCCGCCGCTACCTCGAGGACTTCGGGTGCCGGACGCCGGTCTTCGTGGTGCCCCACCCCCCGGTGGAGCGCGAGGCCGACCTGCGGCGGGCGGAGCCGCTCGGCCGCGCGCTGCGCACGCGTCTGGGGCTCGGCGACGACGGCGTGCTCGTCGTCGCGCCCGGCGACCTGAACCGCCCCAAGCAGCTCGACGCGCTGCTCGAGGCGGTGGGCAGGCTCCGGCCGTCGACCCGCGTGCACGTCGGGCTCGTCGGGCGGAGGATCCCCGGGTACGACGCCGGCGAGGCGGTGGCCGCGAGCGGCCTGTCCGATGCCGCGACCGTCGCCACCGACGTCTCCGACGAGGAGTTCCGCGCCTGGCTCCTCGCCGCCGACGTCGTGGTCGACCTCCGCCACCCACATCGCGGCGAGGTCAGCGGCTCGCTCGTGCGGGCGATGCAGGCCGGCCGCCCCGCCGTGGTGAGCGCGACCGGCACCCACCTCGACCTGCCCGAGGACGCTGTCGTCCGCATCGCGCCGGGCCCGGCCGACCCCGACGAGCTCGCCACCGCGATCGCCCGACTCGCACGAGACCGAGACCTCCGCCTGGCGATCGGTCGGCGCGCTCGCGAGCACGTCGAGAGGACGGCGGGCGAGGAGCGGACGGCGCGGGGCTACGAGCGCGCGATCGAGGCCACGCTCCGACTGGTGATGGACCCGCGGCGGATGGCGCTCGCCCGGTGGGCGCGCGCGCTGAACGACCTGGGGATCACCGAGGCGCACCTGGACGAGGGCTTCGGCGTCGGCTACGCGAGGGGCCTGGACGAGCTCGCGGCGGCGATCCCGCGCGAGAGGGGATAGCGGCGTGTCCTCCGCGGTCGAGGCCGGACGACGGCTGGCCGGCCGGCTGGCGTCGGGGGCGAGGACGCTCGCCTCGCGCTCGGCCTACGAGGCGAAGACGCTCGTCGCGCGCTCGCCGGGGCTCGCGGTTCGCGCGGCGAGGGCGCGCGGCCACGGGGTGCTCGTCGACCCGGCCACCGACATCCTGATCGAGGGGTACCCGCGCTCGGCCAACGCGTTCGCGGTGGCCGCCTTTCGACACGCCCAGGGGCGAGAGGTCCGGGTGGCGCACCACACCCACGCGCCGGCGCACGTGCTGGCCGCGATCAGGGCCGGCGTCCCGGCGCTCGTCCTGATCCGGGACCCCGCGGAGTGCGTCCTGGAGTTCGTCATCGTTCGGCCGCACCTCACCGTGCGGCAGGCGCTCCGCGGGTGGGTGCGGTTCTACGCCGCGCTGCTCCCGCATCGCGCCGAATTCGTGGTCGGACCCTTCCCCGAGGTGACGAGCGACTTCGGGGCGGTGATCCGGCGCGTGAACGAGCGGTTCGGAACGAGCTTCCGCGAGTTCGAGCACACCGAGGCGAACGTTCGAGCCTTGTTCCGTCACATGGACGACTACTGGCGCGACCGGCTGGGCCCCGGACGCTCGATCGAGCCGTTCGTCGGCCGGCCCTCCGAGGAGCGCGAGCGCTGG
This sequence comes from Actinomycetota bacterium, assembly GCA_021325015.1. Classification (GTDB taxonomy): domain Bacteria; phylum Actinomycetota; class UBA4738; order UBA4738; family HRBIN12; genus JAJPHY01. The sequence goes on from JAJPHY010000060.1 coordinate 7,713, forward strand.
AAGGCGCAGATGCGGGCCGACTACGCGGCCACCCCGAGCCCGCTGCGGGAGCGAGCGGGCGCCCTGTACCGGGCGCTCGCCGGAGGGCCGCCGTGAGCGCGCGGCGCCCGAGCCGCCCACCCGTCGGGCTCGGCGAGCGGGCAAGGGTCCTCGTCCGCCGGGGGGTCTACGAGGCGAAGACCGTCGTGGCCCGATACCCGGCTCTCGCGATCCCGATCGCGCGGCGCCGGCACGGGATCCCGGTCGGCGACGACACGCAGATCGTGATCGAGGGGTTCCCGCGGACCGGGACGTCGTTCGCCGTGACGGCGTTCGACATCGCGCAGGAGCGGTCGGTCCGCATCGCCTGCCACGTCCATGCTCCCGCGCAGGTCCTCGAGGGAGTCCGCCGAGGGCTCCCGGCCCTGGTGATCGCGCGCGAGCCGGAGGACACCGTGCTCTCGTTCGTGATCCGCAACCCGCACCTCGGGCTCCGGCAGGCGCTCCGCGGGTACCTGCGATTCTACGAGCCGCTCCTGCCGGTCCGCGACCGGGTCGTGGTGGGTCGGTTCGACGAGGTCACCACCGACTTCGGAGCGGTGATCCGGCGCGTGAACGAGCGGTTCGCAACGAGCTTTCGCGAGTTCGAGCACACGGAGGAGAGCGCGCGCCGCGTGTTCGAGGAGATCGAGGGCGACTACCGGGGGCGCCTGCCCGAGGGCGAGGCGCTCGAGCGTCAGGTCGCCCGTCCCTCCGAGTGGCGCCGCCGGCTCAAGGCGGACCTCGCCTCCGCGTACCGCGCGCCGGCCAATCGCGACCTGCGGTCCAGGGCCGAGCGCGCCTTCGGAGCGCTGGTCGATGTTCCGCGCGCGTGAGGGGCTGGCCCGCGCCGTCTACGAGGCCGGGACGATCCTCGGGGTCTCCCCACGGCTCGCGCTCGCGGTCGCGAGGCGCCGCGGGCACGGCAGCCCCCTCGACCCGCAGACGGAGCTCCTCGTCGAGGGGTACCCGCGCTCGGCAAGCTCGTTCGCGGTCGCCGCGCTGGTCCGGATGCGCCCCGGGATCCGGATCGCCCACCACGTCCACGCACCGGGGCACGTGATCGCGGCCGTCCGCCGCGGCCTGCCGGCGATGGTCCTGATCCGGGAGCCCGAGGACGCGGTGGTCGAGCTCGTGCTGCTCAAGCCGGCGCTCACGCTGGCCCAGGCGCTGCGGGGGTACGTGCGCTTCTACGCGCCACTCGTTCCGTACCTGGGTCGCATCCTGGTGGCGCGGACCTCCGAGGTGACTGGCGACTTCGGCGCCGTGGTCCGGCGGCTGAACGAGCGGTTCGGCCTGGGCCTGCCACCCTTCGAGCACACGGACCGGACCGCGGCCGCCGTCCACCTGGGGATCGAGGACCTCCGGGCGAACGCAGTCGGGCCCGGCCTTCCCCTGATCGGCCGCGGCGAGGGGTCCGAGGTCGGCCGCGAGGCGGATCGCGAGCGGCTCCACCGCGGCTACGCCGCGCTCCGTCCCGAGCTTCGGGCCCGCGCGGAGCGTCTCCACGAGACCTTCACGCGACGCCCGCCGATCGCTTCCGGGGGCGGCGAACCCCGCCTGTAGACTTTGCCCCGACCCGTGAGCACCACGCCCGGATGAGAGGAGCCATGGCCGCCGACGCCGAGGTCGCGGTCCGCACGTCGGAGGCGTCGCACCTCCGGATCGCGGCCCGCGTGCGGGACGTCGCCTCGCGACGCGAGACCCTCCTCAACCTCGTCCGCAAGGAGCTGAAGGTCAAGTACGCGCAGTCGGTGCTCGGTGCGATCTGGTCGCTGCTGAACCCGATCGTGTTCCTGGCCGTGTTCAGCTTCGTCATGCGCATCACGAACAACCAGTTCCGCGACTATCCCGTCTACCTGCTGTCGGGTCTGCTCGCCTGGAACCTCTGCTCGGTCTCGCTCACCACGGGCGCGCGATCCGTCATCGACAACGGCAACCTGGTGAAGAAGGTCGCGTTCCCTCGCGAGATCCTCCCGCTCTCGGCGATCGGGGTGGCGCTCGTCGACTTCGTCCTTCAGTCGGCCGTCCTGTTCCTGTTCATCCCCGCCTCCGGCCACGGGTTCCACCTGCTCGAGCTCTCCGTGTACCCGCTCGCGTTCCTCACGCTGATCGTGTTCACCACGGCGATGACGCTCTGGCTCGCGGCGCTGAACGTGCGGTACCGGGACATCCAGCACCTGCTGAACCTCGGCCTGCTCGTCTGGTTCTGGTTCACGCCGATCGTGTACTCCGGGTACCTGGTGAAGGACGTGCTCACGCGGCACCCGGTCCTCGGCGTGAACCTGTGGAACGTCTTCCTGGGCAACCCGCTCACGCCGATCGTCATGGGGTTCCAGCGAGCCCTCTACGCGGTGGTGCGCCCCATCGGATCCCCCAAGCCGGTCCTCCCGGACGTGAGCCTGCCGTGGCTGGCCGGCGTGCTCGCGATCGTGCTGGTCGCGTCGCTCGCGTTCCTCCGGCTCACGTGGGGAACGTTCTTCCGCCTGTCGGGGGACTTCGCGGAGGAGCTGTGACCGCCGCCATCGAGGTCGCCGACGTCTCGAAGAAGTTCCGTCTGTTCCGCGAGCGGCCGACGTCGGTGAAGCAACGGCTGCTGTCGGCTCGGTCGCGGGCCGAGGATTTCTGGGCGCTTCGAAACGTCTCGTTCGACGTGCTCGAGGGCACCTCTCTCGGCCTGATCGGTCAGAACGGATCGGGCAAGACCACGCTGCTCAAGATCGTGGCCGGGATCCTGCGGCCGACGTCGGGCGTCGTCCGTCAGCGTGGCCGGATGGCCGCGCTGCTCGAGCTCGGCGCCGGCTTCCACCCGGAGCTCACCGGGCGCGAGAACGTCTACCTGAACGCCTCCTTCCTCGGGCTCTCACGCCGGGAGACCGACCGCGCGTACGACGCGATCGTCGAGTTCGCCGGGCTCGAGGAGTTCATGGACAACCAGGCGAAGTTCTACTCGTCCGGCATGCTCGTGCGCCTGGGGTTCGCGGTCGCCGTCCACGTCGATCCGGAAGTGCTCCTGATCGACGAGGTGCTCGCGGTGGGCGACGAGGCCTTCCAGGCCAAGTGCCTCGAGCGGATCCGCCGGTTCCAACGCGAGGGGCGGACGATCGTCCTGGTCACGCACGCCCTCGACACCGTTCGCGCGATCTGCGACCGGGCGGTGATGCTCCACCAGGGGCGGGTGCACGCGCTGGGATCGCCCGACGACGTGGTGCGCGAGATGCGGTACCTGCTGCTCGGTCAGGTCGACGAGGGCTTCGTCCCGGAGGAGGGCACGCGCGAGGCCGAGATCGAGGCGGTGGACCTGGTCTACCCGAACGGCTCGACCGAGGGGCCGCTGGTGCGCGACGACCCGTTCACGATCCAGGTCGACGTGCGGACCAACGAGCCCGTCGACGACCTGGACGTGGACTTCGAGATCCTGGACGGCGCGACGAACCATCCGGTCCTCGACGGGAGGGCCTCGCGCGCCGGCGTCACGATCGGTCGGTTCGACGGCAAGCGGCGCGTGCGCTTCCACGTCTCCTCCTTCCCGTACACGGCCGGCAAGTACTGGATCACGATCGGCCTGTCGTCGCGAGAGACGGGCCGGCTCTACCACGTCCAGACGCAGCGATACCTGCTGGAGGTGATCGAGGTCCCGCGCGTGCAGGAGCGCGTCGACGTGCCCGTGACCATCGAGGTCGAGGACCTGTGAGCGCGCTCGAGGAGCGCCGGGCGGTGCCTCGGAAAGGACCGAATGCCATGCTGATCTCGCTCATCCTCGTGTCGGTGACGCTGGCCGCGGTCGCGCAGCTCACGCTCAAGTCCGGGATGAACCGCGTGGCCGGTCGGGTCGGCGAGCTCCGCTTGGACGCGGCCGGGCTCCGCGCGGTGGCGTCGACGCCCCTCGTCTGGCTCGGGCTGGCGCTGTTCGGACTGTCCGCCGTCGTGTGGCTGGCCGTGCTCTCGCGCACGTCGTTGTCGTTCGCCTACCCGTTCGCGGCGCTGACGTACGTGCTGATCGTGCTGTTCGACCTCGTCGTGCTGCACGAGCGGATCCCGGCCCTGCGGTGGGGCGGCGTGGCCTTCATCGTGCTCGGCATCGTGTTGGTGTCTCGGACGTCCCACGGCTGAGATGGGGGGGCGGACGCCGGATCTCGCGGTCGTGATCGTCAACTACAACACCGGGCCGTATCTCGAGCGGTGCCTGGCCTCACTGGAGGCGCATCGCGGCGAGGTCGACGTGGAGGTGCTGGTGATCGACAACGCCTCGCACGACGGGAGTCATCTCGCCGCGAAGGCGGCCCACTCATGGGTCCGTCTCATCGAGAACCCCGTGAACGTCCTCCTCTCGCCGGCGTGGAACCAGGGGGCGCGGGAGACCTCGGCGCCGTACCTCCTGTTCCTGAACCCCGACGTGGAGTGGTGGCGCGGCACCCTCGGCGACTACCTGCGGGTCGCCCGCTCGCACCCGCGGGCCGGGATCGTCGGCCCCCTCGTGCGGAACATGGACGGCACGGTCTACCCGAGCGGTCGTCCGTTCCCCCGCGTCCTGGACGCGGTCGGGCACGCGTTCCTGGGTACGATCGCGCCGGGCAACCCGTTCACCAGGCGGTACCACCTGCGGGGCTGGGACCGCACCACCGAGCGCGAGGTGGACTGGGTCTCGGGGTGCTGTCTGCTGATGCCGCGCGTCGCCTTCGACGAGGTCGGCGGGTTCGACGAGTCCTTCCCCCTCTACGGCGAGGAGCTCGACATCGCGACGCGTCTGCGGCACAGGGGCTGGCGCGTGCTGTTCACCCCGGAGGTCGAGATCCTGCACGAGGTCGGCGTGTCGACGGGACGGTCCCGCCGGACGCTGCTCACGCACTCGCGGAGCATCTACCGCTACTACCGCAAGCATCGGGCGAGCGGGTGGCGACGCGCGACGCTTCCGCTCGCGCGCGCCGTGCTCCGCCTGCGCGCGGAGCTCGAGTGGGTGCGGACGAAGGCGGTCGATCGATGAAGGCGGTGGTGCTCGTCGGAGGCGTGGGGACCCGGCTGCGGCCGATCACCGAGACGATCCCCAAGCCGCTCGTCTGGCTCATGGACCGCCCGTCGCTCGACCACGTCCTGGACCATCTCTCGAGCCACGGCGTGCACGAGGTGGTGCTCTCCTCCTCGTACCTCGAGTCCACCTTCCACGCCTTCATCGAGGCGCGCCACGGCGACCCGCGGATCACCTGGATCACCGAGACCGAGCCGCTCGGCACCGGCGGGGCGATCGTGAGCGCGCTCGACCGGCTGGGCGACGAGCCGTTCCTGGCGCTGAACGGCGACATCCTCACGGACCTCGACCTCACGGCCATGATCGCGCTCCACCGCGAGCGGCACGCGGCGGCCACGATCGCCCTCCACCACGTGGAGGACGCGCGCCCGTTCGGGCTGGTGCCGACGGACGCCGAGGGTCGGGTGCTCGAGTTCCGCGAGAAGCCCACCGAGCGGGTCCCGGGGGACGTGAACGCGGGTACGTACGTGCTCGAACCGGCGGTGCTGCGCTCCTGGCCGTCCGGGACGAACCTCTCGATCGAGCGCGAGATCTTTCCGGCGCTGATCGCGGCCGGGCATCCGGTGCACGGGTTCCTCTCGGACGCGTACTGGCTCGACCTCGGCACGCCCCGGCAGTACCTGCAGGCCCACTTCGACCTGCTGGACGGGCGGGTCGGCGGAGCGTCCTACCCGGCGCCGTTCGTGGCGGACGGGGCGCGGGTGCACCTCCGCGCCCACCTGGGGCGGTGGGTGGTCGTCGGCCGGGGGGCCGAGGTCGGACCCGACGCCGAGATCGACGACTCGGTCCTGCACCCGAACGCGGTCGTGGAGGCGGGGGCCCGCATCGTGGGCTCCATCCTCGGTCCCCGGGCCCGGGTGGGCGCGGGCGCCACCGTGCGCGACTGCGCGCTCGCGGAGGCCGCAAGCGTGGAGCCCGGAGCGACGCTCCAGGGGGAGCGGGTCTCGGCCGGGCGCAGGGTCGGGGGCTCATCCAAAGATCCGGCCCGACCGATGTGATAGGGTGCGGTTCCCGTCCGGGAACCCTCCAGAACATGCGTAGAGCGCTCGCGATCGTCCTCGTCGCGGCGGCGGCCCTGTGGCCCGGAGCCCCGGCCGGCGCCGCCGACTCGTTCACCTTCTACGGGTCCGGGTGGGGTCACGGGCTCGGGCTGTCTCAGTGGGGTGCGTACGGCCTCGCCCTGCAGGGATGGTCGAGCGGGCAGATCCTGACCCACTTCTACTCCGGCACGCGGGTGGTCAAGGACGCCGATCCTCCGGCGAGCCTGCGCATCGGCCTGGTTCAGGGTCGGAGCGCCGTTCACTTCGAGGCGGAGGGCGGCGAGGTCACGCTGGTGCTCGGGGACCCGACGAGCGGCCAGCCGGTCGGCACCATCCCGCCGGGTCAGACCTGGACGGTCAGGTCGGCCGGACAGCGCTACCGCATCCTCGACGACACCGGTGCTCCGGTCGGACAGGACGTGGGCGGACCCGAGGAGAACCTCTACGCGCTCTACGCGGACGCGGGCGCGATCCTTCGAGTTCCCGAGGCCGGGCATCGCTACAACCGCGGGTGGATCGAGCTCAACCTCTACGACTGCTCGCCGAGGTGCGCGATCCGCCTCGTGCTGAGCATCGACCCCGAGCAGTACCTCTACGGCCTGGGCGAGGTGCCGAGCGACTGGCCGAGGGCGGCCCTGCAAACGCAGGCCATCGCGGCGCGCACCTACGCGTTCTACAAGGCGGCCCTCGGCCAGAACCGTCCCGGCTGCAACTGCGCGCTGTACGCGAGCTCGCTCGATCAGGTCTACGCCGGTTACGACAAGGAAGCCGGTCCCTCCGGCAACCGGTGGGTGGCGGCGGTGAACGCCACCGCCGGCAAGGTGGTCGCGTACCGCGGCACCGTCATCGAGGCGTTCTACACGTCCTCCAGCGGCGGCTACACCGAGAACAACGAGAACGTGTGGGGCGGCGCCCCGATCCCGTACCTGCGCGGCGTGTGCGATCCCGGGGACTACACGCCGGCAAATCCGAACGCGGTCTGGCAGGTCACGCTCTCGGCCCAGCAGGTCACCAAGCGGCTGGGTCTGGGCATCGGCAGGGTGACCGGGTTCGCCGACACGGTGCGCGGCGTCTCTGGCCGGATCATCACCACGGTCGTCCAGGGGGCGACGGGCACCGCGACCGTGAGCGGCGGCACCCTCCGCTCGCTCCTCGGTCTGAACGACGACCGGGTCTGGGTCAATGCGAACCGCCAGGTGACCGGCTCGATCCGGCAGAAGTACGACGCGATCGGCTGCCGCCCGGGGCTCCCGACCTCGGCGCAGACGCCGGTGGCCGGGGGCGAGCGCCAGACGTTCCAGCGCGGGACGATCTACTTCAAGGACGGCCTCGGGGCGCACGACCTCTCCGGGGCGGTACTCGACTTCTACCTCCAACAGGGCGGTCCGGCCGGGACGCTCGGGTTCCCCACCAGCGACGTGCAGACGCTCGAGAACGGCGCCACCCGGGCGACCTTCGAGCACGGGACGGTCACGTGCTCGCCCGCCGGCGCGTGCCGCACGGCCTGAGGCCCAGACTCAGAGGTTGGCCTTCGACCAGTCGTAGGTCGACGGGATCGGGTTGGGCTCCTCCGACGGGCTGCCGTACGTGAGCACGATCACCTCGTGGTCCTCGAGCCGGATCGACCGCGGGGTCCCCGACACGGCGCGGCCGTTCACGTAGGCCCGAAGCGCGTTCTGCCCGTCGTCGCAGTAGCCGCCGAGGCAGCTCGTCGTCAGCCGGACCCCCCACACGTCGAAGAGCTCCCCGAGCGTAAACGTCCGGGTCGTGGCCGACTCGATGTGGACGACGCCGGTCGAGTCGTGGGTGTGGAGCGGTGACTCCACCCCCGGGGCGAGCCCGATGTCGGCGGGGACGGTCTCGGGAGTCCCGTGCACGAAGATCTGGAGGTCGGCGTGGATGTGCATGGCGTCCCCGGCCTTCGGCAGCCCGAGGCGGTCGAGGCGGTCGGCCACCCTCGCGGTGTTCGCCGGCCAGGGCGCGCGGCCGGTCAGGACGCCGGGAAGCGGTCCGGACGCGGCCGGCTTGGGCCGCGTGAGCACCAGAATCACCGCGGCGACCGCAAGCGCGACCACCGTGTAGATCGCCATCCCCCGAATCACCCGCGCGCGCACCTGGCGCTTGCGCAGGCGCTCGCGCTCGCGCCGGGCCATCTCCTTGCGCTCGGCCCGGGCCGAGAGGGCTCGCTCCACGGTGCCGGTGGCGGTCCCGCCTTCGGGGCTCCTCGGTCTGGCCGGATGCGGCCTGCGCTTCTTCTTCGCCATCGTGCGCTGACGTCTCCTCGAGGCGGGCGTCCGGTTCGGTCCTCCAGGATATCGGGGCCGACGCGGGCGCGGGGAGGCGGCGGAGACGTCGACTCGGCGTTCCGGGTGCGCTCCGCGTTGCGCGAGGAACGCACACTCCCTATCCTCCATGCCACTTCCCACGGTCGCCTCGGACGTACCAGGCCTTCGAGGAAGGGGGGGTGATGGCGACGACTGCGGCCCCGCCGGGGCTCGATCGCTTCTTCAAGATCTCCGAGCGCGGATCCACCGTGCGCACGGAGATCATCGCCGGGCTCGCCACGCGGCTCACGATGGCGTACATCCTGTTCGTCAACCCGCAGATCCTGGGGTTCTCCGGCATCAAGGGCCTCGAACCGCTCGGGTTGCCCTTCCCCCAGGTGCTCACGGTCACGGCCCTCACGGCCGGCGTGATGACGCTCGCGATGGGCCTGTTCGCGAACTACCCGTTCGCGCTCGCCGCCGGTCTGGGTCTGAACGCGTTCGTCGCGTTCACGCTGGTCGCCGCCGACAAGCTCAGCTACCCGCAGGCGATGGGGGTGATCGTCGCCGAGGGGATCCTCATCACGATCTTCGTGCTGACCGGCCTGCGCGAGATGGTCCTGAACGCGATCCCCATGGACCTGAAGCGCGCGATCGGGATCGGGATCGGCCTGTTCATCGCGATCATCGGGCTCGTGAACGGGGGCATCGTGGTGGCCGGGACCGGCACCATCGTGACGCTGAACACCAACCTGCGGCACTGGTCGATCCTGGTGTTCGCCTTCGGGCTCGTCGTCACGTCGGCGCTCGTCGCCAGGCGCATCAAGGGGGCGCTGCTCCTGGGGATCGTGAGCACGACGATCCTGGCCACGATCATCAACGAGGCCAAGCACCTCACGATCTGGGGCAACGGGATCGCCGCGTTGCCGCACAAGATCGTCGAGAGCCCCGACTTTCACCTGATCGGCAAGTTCTCCTTCGACTTCTTCTCGACGCTCGGGTTCTGGACGGCCGTGGCGGTCGTGATCTCGGTGATGCTGTCGGACTTCTTCGACACGATGGGGACCGTGATCGGGATCGCCGGTGAGGCCAACCTCCTGGACGAGAACGGCCGGCTCCCCGGGATGAACCGCGTGCTGCTCGTGGACTCGCTCGCCGCGGTCGCGGGCGGGCTGACGTCCTCCTCGTCCAACACGACCTACATCGAGAGCGCCTCGGGCGTCTCGGAGGGCGGCCGGACGGGGCTCACCTCCGTGGTGGTCGGGATCCTGTTCCTGCTCTCGCTGTTCTTCTCGCCGATCGCGGGCATCGTGCCGCCCGAGGCGACCGGGCCGGTGCTCGTGATCGTGGGCTACTTCATGATGACGATCGTGCGGGAGATCAACTGGAGCGACCCGGGGATCGGCATCCCGGCGCTCCTCACGATGATCGTGATGCCGTTCACCTACAGCATCACCAACGGCGTGGGCGCCGGCTTCGTCTCCTACGTGATCGTGGCCGTGCTCCGGGGTCGCTGGAGGGAGGTCCACCCGCTCCTGTATGCCGTGGCCGCGATCTTCCTCTGGTACTTCATCCACGGAACGGTCTGAGCCTCGCGCGCGAGGGCCCGGGCGACCCGGCCCCGGCCCTCGCGCCACCCCCGGGCAGCCCGCCGCGGGGGCGGCTCAGATCGACCGGAGGAACTCCTCGGGGTCGAGGGCGGGACGCGCCGGCGGGCTCTCCGCCGGCGCCGGCCCCACGGCCACGGTGCCGAGCGCGTACCAGGCATCGTCCATACGGAGCACGGCGCGCGTCTCCTCCTGGCAGAACAGGGTCGAGGAGATCCAGCACGACGCGTACCCCTGGGCGTGGATCGCGAGGAGCAGGTTCTGGATCGCGGCCCCGGCCGACAGCAGGAACATCTCCCGCTCGGCGCGGGCCCTCGAGGCGTCCGCGTAGGGGTGCGCGTCCCGGAACGTCACCCACGGCACGAGCAGCAGGGGCGCCCCGCCGAGCACGCGGTCGCTCCGCGCGATCCGCCGGACGATGGTCGCCTCGTCGACGCCGTCGGCCCGCAGGTCCGCCCTCCAGGCCTCGGCGATCGCGGACAGCAGCGCCCGGCGGGCCGGGGCGCTCTCCAGGGCGATGAACCTCCACGGTCTCGTGTGGTGCGGGGCGGGGGCGGTGCACGCCGCACGGACCGCCTCGACGACCACCTCGTGGGGCACCCGGCCGGGTCCGAACGCGCGGATGGTCCGCCTCGCCGAGATCGAGGCCAGCGGGGACTCGCGGAACAGGTCCTCCTCCGGAGGCCGAACCAGGCCGGAGGCCGGCGTGGCGGGCGCCTCGACCCCGATCCCGCGAAGGAGCGCCGCGGGGACCCTCGCGGCCTTGGCCATCACCAAGCCGCTCGCGGCCGCCACCTCGTCGGCCAGGGCGACGACGGTGGCCTCGAGGATCCGGCCGGTGTGGTCGGGCGCGCCTCGGAGGTCGACGAGCGACGGCAGTCCGGCGCAGCCGATGGCCACGTTCACGACCCCGCGCCGCCACGGGCGTCCGAACGTGTCGGTGATGACGAGCCCGAGCGAGACCCCCAGTCGTTCCGTGAGGGCGCGGCGCAGGCCCTCGGCGGACCGGTCGGGGTCCTCCGGCAGGAGCGTGAGGAGGCCCTGGCCGACGTTGGACGCGTCCACCCCGGCGTTCGCGCAGACGAACCCGTGCCGCGTTTGCGCGATCACGAGGTCGCCCCGCCGGGCCACCTCGCGAACCGACTCCCGAGCCACCCAGGCCGCGCGGCCGCCCTCGTCCTCCGCCACGATCCGCCCTTCGGATTTGGACACGACCTTTTGCGTGACCGCGACGACGTCGCCGTCCCGGGGAGCGAGAGACCGAAGCGGCGCCTCGAGCAGCTCGGCCAGGTCGTCGCCCGGAGCGACCTCGGGCACCCCGAGGACGGGGAAGATCTCCACGCTCACCGGCGGACGCCCACCCGTCGGCTCACCCGAGCAGGTCCAGCGCCGTCCGAGCCACGGCGGCCGCGACCTCGTCGTCGGACATGACCGTCTCCGTCACCGCCACGCGAATCCCGAGCCGCTCCTCGATCTTGGGCGCGAGATCCCCGTCGGCCTCGTCGATCACCCAGCCGGCGAGCAGGCCCTCGTAGGCGGTCGCCGCACCCAGCGCGCTCACCTCGAGCCCGGCGACCGGCATCAGCCGGTCGGCCATCCCCGCGAGCACGGCGCCGCCCACGATGGGCGAGATCCCCACCGCTCGATCGCGGCGCTGCCAGAGCGCGTCCCGGACGCGCGGAACGGCCAGGATCGGGCCGATCGAGACGACCGGGTTGGACGGACAGATCACGACGGCGTCCGCCCCGCCGATCGCGTCGAGCACGCCGGGCGCGGGGCGAGCCCGCACGGCCCCCTCGAACCGGACCGCGCGCACCTCGGGCTCGGCACGGCGCCGGACCCAGTAGTCCTGGAAGTGAACGTCGTGGACCAGGTGATCGCTCTCCCGGATGCGAACCATCGTGGTGACCCGGTCGTCGGTCATCGGGAGGATCGTCCAGGGGATCTCGAACGCGAGAGCGACCGATGCCGTCGCGGCCGTGAGCGTCCAGCCCTTCCGCAAGAGCTCGGTTCGGAACAGGTGGGTGGCGAGGTCGCGATCGCCGATCGCGAACCACGTCGGGAGCATGTTGCCGGCCTCGAGGGCCTCGCGCGCGTGGAACGTCTCGCCGGCCCGGCCCCACCCGCGCTCGCGGTCCATGGCGCCGGCCAGCCAGTAGACGACCGAGTCCAGGTCGGGCGAGACGTGCAGGCCCCACATCTCGATGTCGTCCGCGGTGTTGACGATCACGGTGAGGTCGTGCCCTTCGTCCAGCGCGATCCGCTGAAGACCTCGGAGGAACTTCCCGGCGCCCACGCCTCCCGCCAGCGCGACGATTCGCATGGCGCATAGCGTAGTAGGCTCCGTCGACATGGCGGAGGCGTCCCCCCACCGGCTGCGACGGGCGCTCGCGCGCGCGGAGGCGGGCAAAGCGCTGTCGGTGGACGAGGTGGAGGCGCTGCTGTCCGCGCGCGGCGCCGACCTCGAGCGCCTCATGGCGCTCGCGCGCCGACTCCGCGAGCTGGGGCACGGCACGACCGTCACCTACTCGCGGAAGGTCTTCATTCCACTCACGATGCTCTGCCGCGACCACTGTCACTACTGCACGTTCGCGAAGCCCCCCGCCAGGCTCGATCGCCCGTTCCTCGAGCTCGACGAGGTGCTGGCCATCGCGGAGGCCGGCCGCCGGCTCGGGTGCAAGGAGGCGCTGTTCACGCTCGGCGACAAGCCCGAGGACCGCTACGAGGCGGCGCGCACCTGGCTCGAGGAGCGCGGGTACGCCTCGACCCTGGACTACGTGCGGGCCGCAGCGATCCGCGTGATCGAGGAGACCGGCCTCCTGCCGCACCTGAACCCGGGCGTCATGAGCTGGGAGCAGATGGCGCGCCTGAAGCACGTGTCGGCGTCCATGGGCCTGATGCTCGAGACGGCCTCCGACCGGCTCTCGGAGCGCGGCGGCCCGCACTTCGGGTCGCCCGACAAGGTCCCGGCCGTGCGCCTGCGCACGCTCGAGGACGCGGGACGCCTGGCGATCCCGTTCACGACCGGGGTGCTGGTCGGGATCGGGGAGACGCCGCGAGAGCTCGCCGAGTCGCTCCTCGCGATCCGCGAGATCGACCGCCGGTACCGACATGTGCAGGAGGTGATCGTCCAGAACTTCCGCGCCAAGCCGGGGACCGCGATGCGCAACGCGCCGGAACCCGCCGAGGAGGAGTTTCTGGCCGCCGTCGCGACGGCCCGTGTGGTCTTCGGGCCTGCGATGAACGTCCAGGCCCCGCCGAACCTCTCCGACGCGCCCGTGCAGCTCCGGCTGCTGGACGCGGGGATCAACGACTGGGGCGGGGTCTCGCCGCTCACGCCCGACCACGTGAACCCAGAGCGCCCGTGGCCCCAGATCGAGACCCTCGCGGCTCGAACGGCCGAGCGCGGGCTCGTGCTGCGCGAGCGGCTCGCGATCTACCCGGAGTTCGCCCTCCGCCCGGATCCCTACCTGGCCGGCAAGATGCAGCGGCCGGTCGCGGCGCTCGCCGGCGAGGACGGGCTGGCCCGCGAGCACACCGTCCCCGAGCCGATCCCCTGGCAGGACCCCGAGGTGCAGTGGAAGCCGAGGGCGACCGCCCTCACCTTCGCCAAGGCCGCGGGCGCCGGGCTCCGGGAGGACGCCGCGGCCGTGTACGGGGGCTTCGACGCGCTCGAGAACGAGATCACGCGGGCCTGGGCGACCGAGCGGGTGGCTCCCGAGCGGCTCGATGCGGAGATCAGAGGCGCGCTCCGCAAGGCAGAAGGACACCGACCGATCTCCGACGAGGAGGCCCTCGCGCTCTTCCGCGCCGAGGGTGCGGCGCTCGAGGCGCTCTGCGGGGTCGCCGACGGCCTGCGACGGGAGGCCGTCGGAGACGAGATCACCTACGTCGTCAATCGGAACATCAACTTCACGAACGTCTGCTACGTGGGGTGCCGGTTCTGCGCGTTCGCCCAGCGGGAGCAGGACCTCGAGTCCTACACGCTGACGCTCCAGGAGGTGGCCGACCGCGCCCGCGAGGCCGCCGAGTGGGGGGCGACCGAGGTCTGCATGCAGGGCGGGATCCACCCCGACCTGCCGGGGACCTTCTACTTCGACCTGCTCGATGCGATCCGGACGGCGGCGCCGAACCTCCACATCCACGCCTACAGCCCGATGGAGGTGCTGAACGGCGCCTCCAAGCTCGGGATCTCGTTCCGGGAGTTCCTGCAGGAGTGCCGGCGGCACGGTCTGGGGACGATTCCGGGCACCGCCGCCGAGATCCTGGACGACGACGTCCGCTGGCTGCTCACCAAGGGAAAGCTGCCGGCCGACACATGGGAGGAGATCGTGCGGACGGCGCACTCGCTGGGCATCCGGTCCTCGTCGACCATCATGTACGGGCACGTCGACGCGCCTCCCCACTGGGTTTTCCACATCCGCCGGCTCGCGAGGATCCAGCGGGACACGGGGGGGTTCACGGAGTTCGTGCCGCTCTCGTTCGTGCATCAGAACGCGCCGATCTACCTCGCGGGGAAGGCGCGACCCGGTCCGAGCTTCGACGACAACCGCCGCATGCACGCGGTCGCCCGAATCCTGCTGGACGGAGTTATCCACAACGTCCAGGTGTCGTGGGTGAAGATGGGGACGGCGGCGTGCCAGCTCATCCTCCAAGGGGGCGCGAACGACTTCGGGGGGACCTTGATGGAGGAGACGATCAGCAGGATGGCCGGCGCCCAGTGGGGAATCCGCAAGGAGCCGGCCGAGATCGAGGCCGCCATCCGCGAGATCGGTCGGATCCCCGTCGAACGTACGACGACGTACGAACGGGTGCAGCGCAACGCTCTTGGTGAGATCAGCGCGATGGGTGTGGATCCCGCAGGGATACCGGCCCGACGCTAACGGGCGTCGTGGCCCCGAATTCGTCAAGGTGATTGACTGCAATTGTCAAGATCATTGACGATGAAAAATCCGGCCGGAATGTCTTGCAACGCTCGGTTTGCCTGTAGACGATTCCCGTGGGGACGCATGTGGAGATGCATCGGATCGGCGAATTCCCTCTTGTCAAGGAGGGGCGGAGTGCCGCAGAATCACATGCATGTGATTCTGGGGGGAGAGTGCGGTGCATCACTACATCCCGTGGCAAGAACGGGCGCGGTGCCGGGAACACGACCCCGAGATCTTCTTCCCCGAGAAGGGAGGCTCATCGAGGGAGGCCAAGAGGATCTGCGCGGAATGCCCCGTGCGCATCGAGTGCCTCAACTACGCCCTTCGCCGAGATGAGCGGTACGGCGTGTGGGGTGGGATGAGCGAACGGGAACGGCGACGCCTGAAGCGCATGGCGTCCTGACGTGTGGAAAGGGGGTGACCGATGTCTCCCGCGAAGAAGAGGTCGACCGCCAAGAAGAA
>JAJPHY010000022.1 GCA_021325015.1 Actinomycetota bacterium
GGATCTCCGCCGGTGGGAGCCCCGAGGCGAGAACCAACCGCCGGCTGCGCCCGGAGAAGCCCCGAACGGTCGCCTGGGGACGGGGGTTCGACTCCCCCCACCTCCACCATCGAGCCCTTGTGTGAACCAAGGAGCGACGCCAAGGGCTCCTCATACGAGAAGCCACGATCGCCGCTCCTGAGTGCGGACGGTCTGGAAAGAGGCGCAGATCCACAGCTTCCGAACGTCGGGTCTGGCCTTGCGGTAACTCACAGCGCAGTCCTTCGCAAGGTCGAGCTGAGCATCCAGTCCGCCGACCGGCTAGGCCCGCCGGATCCGGGCGAGCCACGCGTGGATCTCCCCCTGCTCGAGCTTGCTCGCCAGCACGTCGGGCTCGATCGACTCAACCGCCCATCCGCTCGCGAACGTCTGCCGGATCTCGCGCCGGGTGACGCGCCTGGGGCCGAAGCCCCACGGGTTCCGATCGCTCCAGCAAAGCATGACGTACCGCCCGCCCGGTTCGAGCGCGGCGCGGAGGCTCTCAGCGAAGACCGGCCGCTCGTCGTCCTCGAGCGTGTGGAACAGGCCGACGTCGATCGCGCAGTCGAACCGTCGCCCGCGCTCGGCCAGCCGGAGCGCGTCCCAGACGCGGAGCTCGACCTCGAGCCCGCGCTCGCGGGCTTTCCCGCGAGCGCGCTCGATCGCGGCCGGGACCAGATCGACCCCGAGGACCTCGTGACCGCGGCTCGCGAGGAACAGGGCGTTCTCGCCCGTCCCGCAGCCGACGTCCAGCACCGAACCGGGGATCTCGCCGGCCTCCTCGAGCCGGACGATCGCCGGCTGCGGCCGGCCGATGTCCCAGGGCGGAGAGCCCTCGTACGCGGTCTCGAAGAAGGGCTTCGAGCTCATCCCCGCGCGGCGCGTTCGAACACCGGGAGCGCGCGCTCGACCATCTCGTCGTTTCCGGTGAGCGAGATGCGAAAGGTACCCGGCATCTCGACGATGGTTCCGGGGAGCACGAACACCTTCTCCGCGGCAAGCCGCTCCGTGAACGCCACGTCGTCGGGATCGGGACAGCGGGGGAGGAGGTAGAAGGTCCCCTCGGGCGAGTGGAGCTCGTAGCCGAACCTCCGCAGCGCATCGACCACCCGGTCGCGGCGCGCCTGGAGCTGCTTCACGTCGATCGAGAGCTCGTCCAGGTCGGCCAGGGCGTACTGGAGGACGGCGTTCGGTGCGGCGTGGCCGCCCATCGCGAGCTGCGCCACCATCAGCGCCTGCCGCATCTGCTCGCGATCGGGCATGGTCGGCGGCAGCGCGATGTAGCCGAGTCGCTGCCCGGGCGTGAGGAGCTGCTTGCCGTACGTGTACACGAGGAACGAGTACGGGTGGAACTCGGTCGGGCTCCGGAACTCACGGTCGTCGTACACGATCCGCGAGTAGGCCTCGTCCGAGACGAGGTAGATGGGGCGGCCGTTCCGCTCCGAGGCGCGGGCCAGGATCCCCGCGAGCGCATCGAGCTGCTCCGGCGGGTAGATCCGCCCGGTCGGGTTGTTCGGCGAGTTCACGATGATCGCGCTCGTGCGCTCGGTGATCGCCGACTCGATGGCGTCGAGGTCGAGGTCCCACGTCCCGGCCGTGATGCGGACGCGCACGGGTGTGGCGCCTGCGGCGATGATGATGGCCTCGTAGAAGAACCACGGCGGGCTGAGGAAGATCACCTCGTCACCGGGATCGGTCACGGTTCGGATCGCGAGCATCAGACCGGCGAACCCGCCATCCGTCATCGTGATGTCAGGGTCCTCGAACGCGATCCCGCGCCGGCGCCGGAGGCCCTCGGCCGCCGCGGCCTGCGCGTACGGCTCGTTGAACTTGTAGGCGTACCAGTCCGGGCTCTGCGGGATCGCCCAGCGCCGGATCGCATCCACGAACTCCGGCAGGACCATGTCCTGCGGGTTGCCGGCGACGAAGTCGGCGCTGTCCGCGTCCGCCGGGTCGCGCGTCGCGTAGCTCGAGGCGCTGAAGAACGCAAACAGCGCCGTCTGGTTCTCCAGGATCCGGTTGATCTGGCCGGCGAGCCGGTGGGCCATGATCGCTCCCTTCCGTTCGGCGGGCGAGGTCTCGATCGGCGCACCGTACCACCGAGCGTACGCTCGGGTCCCGCGGGCGGCCCGGGCGCTACCAGGTGACGGGCGGGATGCCCGGGTCGGAGGCCCCAAAGAAGCGCCCCACACCGTACGGCGACAGGTCGCGGCCGGCCAGCCGGTCGAGGAAGTCCGTGGAGAGCACCGCCGCGAACGGTCGCTCGTCGAGCCGGTCGTGCTCGATCGCATCCGGGCGCACGTACGGTCCGATGTTGTCCCGGTACCGGTAGTCGCGAAGGAACGCGGCGACGTCGTCCCGCGAGAGACCGGCGTCCCAGAGCGCGTCGGCGTGCAGGTAGATCTCGGAAGGGACGACGCTCGTGACGACGTCGAAGATCGAGCGACCGAACGCGCGCTCGAGGTCCGCCTGGAGCTGGATCGGGTCGACCCGCACGCCGCCCATCGTGTCGACGGTCGGGCACTGGCCGTGGTCGGCGCAGACGATCAGCGCGAACTCGCCCGGGGCGAAGTGCGATTCGAGGTAGTCGGCCAGGCGCCCGAGCTGCGCGTCGGTGGCGCGCAGGGCGAACTTCTCTCGGAGCGAGAGCATGTTGTAGACGTGCCCGGTGTAGTCGGGCGACTTGTAGTTCACGTACAGGAGATCGGTGGCGTCGTGCCGGCCGATCTCCTCGGACTCGAAGGCCGCCTCGATCAGGTCGCCCTGGTACTGGACGATCGGGGGCGAGCAGCAGACGGCCCGGCCGCGGCTCGGGATGAACCGGTCGTACTCGGCGTCGATGCGGTTCGCGGGGTTCGAGCTGTACGCCTGCGCGTACGAGTGGAGCCGGTCGATGGGCGGCACCCGCCTCGGCATCCGGTACAGGTCCGGGTTCTGCGGTTGCCACCGCACGGTGCGGTCCTCGTCCCAGTACACCGCGACCGGCTTGTCGCCGAGCGGGCGGCCGCCGCGGCCGAGCATCCCGAGGTGCCAGATCTGGTAGCCGATCTCGCCGACCCACGCCGCGTCGTCCGTCTCCCTCGTCCAGGCGTCGGCGAGCGTCGGCACGAGGATGTCGTCGGGGTTCGCGCGTCCCGGCTGCCCGTAGGCCTTGCGGGCGTGCCGGCCGTCGCGGATGTTGTGGCCGGTGACCCCGTGCGTCCGGGGGAACGCGCCGGTCCCGATCGTCGCGTGCGCGCAGGCCGTGACGGCCGGGAACGAACCCGCGATCGCGTTGCGGTACGTGGCCCCGCCGCGCATGAGGCGCTTGAGGTTCGGCCAGGCGCTCTTTTGGGGATCGGGGTCGTCCCAGTGGGTGAGCACGTTCCACCCGCCGCCGTCGATCACGAAGGTCACGATCACCTTCGGGGGAGCGGCCGGCCGCGAGATGCCCGGCAGCGTCATGCCGTCGGGTGCCCGGAACCCGTCGAACCCCATGAGCGTCGCCGCGGTGGGGGCGAGGTCGGCGAGCGTGACCCGGTCGGTGCTGTCGAACGGCTCCACGATGCCCGGCGCGTAGACCACGATCGGCACTCGTTCCAGGTACATCCACGGCAGGGCGTGGCTCGACCGGGGGTCGTGGGGGAGCAGCGCGAGCGACTCCTGCGCGTAGTTGGCCGTCGATCCCGGCGTGAGCACGAGCTGCAGGTCGCCCGAGCGCCCGGGGTGGTAGTCCCGGAGCACGAGCTCGAGCGCCTCGGCGCCGAGATCGCGCGCCATCGCCTCCAGATCCGGGGTCGGATCCGGGCGCGCGAGCCGGCGTAGCGCGCGCCCTGCGGCGTCGCCGCCGGCCACCAGCGCGAGCCCGACTCCGGCCATCACCCCGAGGAACCGGCGGCGGCCGGGGTTCGGCGGGCCCTCGGTCTCGGGGCGCCGGCGCGCGACGAGCAGGGCCGCCGCGAGCACGAGCAGACCGGCCACCGAGGCCGCGATCAGGCTCCCGGCGAACGCGATGACCAGGGCCACCGCGCCTCCGGCGAGCGTGAGCAGGACGAGGGGACGGGCGAGACCCCGAAGCACGACGCCTCATTCTCCCAGGCGGGAGCGGGGCTTGCGCCCGCTCGCGCGAGCCCCCCGCGAGCGCGTATCGCTCAGGCGCGCTTGCGCGGAAGATCCAGGAAGGGCAGGTCCACCACGGTGGCGCCGACCTTCCCGGCCTCGCCCTCGACCGTCCACTCGACCGACACACGCGAGCCGAGCGTCGCGAGCGAGGGCGGAAGCGAGCCGAACGCGATCATCTTCTTCAGCGTCGGCGACCAGGTGGTGCTCGTCGCGCGGCCGACCTGACGCCCGTCTTTGAACACGGGCCTCGGATCGCGGTCCACCGTCGGCGAGACCGAGGGCGGCAGTCCGTGCTTGGCGAAGAGCCTCTCGATCCCCTGCCAGTCGATCTCGAGCCCGACGAGGCGGCGCTTCGGCCCTCCGGCCGCCCGCTCGCGCTCGAGGGCGTGCTTGCCGACGAAGTTCGACTTGCCGAAGTCGACGAGGCGTCCGAGGCCGATCTCGAACGGCGAGTACTCCTGCTCGGGGCTGACCGCGTGGCGCGCGCTCACGTACTCGACCTCGAGCAGGATCAGCCCGGCCTCGACACGAGCGACGTCGAGCGCCCGGATGCCGGCGGGGCGGATCCCGAAGTCCTGTCCGGCCTCCCACACGGCATCCCACAGATCGAGCGCGGCCCCCGCGTCGACCCACAGCTCGTAGCCGAGGTCGCCCGTGTAACCGGTGCGGGTCACGTAGGTCTCGACCCCTCCGATCTCGGTCTGCCGTCCGCGGAAGTAGCGGAGGTCGCTCCAGTCCTGCCGCGTGGCGGCCTGGAGCACCTCGCGGGCGAGCTTGCCCTGGAGGGCGAGCGCGGCGACGTCCTCGCTCACGTCCTCGATCTGCACGTCGAGCCCGTGGCTGTTCAGCAGGAGCCAGCGGTAGGAGGGGTCGGCCGCGGTCCAGAAGTAGGTGTCCTCCGAGCGCCGGGTGATCGTCCCGTCGTCGATCACCTTGCCGCGCTCGTCGCACCAGGGCGTGTAAAAGACCTGTCCGACCTGCATCCTGCTCGCGTCCCGGGTGATCACCCGGTCCACCAGGCGCGTGGCGTCGGGTCCCGAGACGACGAACTTGTACAGCGGGCTCACGTCGATCAGCGCGGCCGCCTCGCGGATCGCGTTGTACTCGATGTCGTGGAAGTCGGCGTAGACGGCGGCGGAGAAGTAGCCGGACCACTCGCCCCAGGCCAACTTCGTGTTGAGCTTTGAGGTGCGCGGGAAGAACGCGGTACCGACGCTCACGACGTCCTCCTTGGATGCCGTACGGCCCCAGTATGCATACCCGGCGACCGCCCGGCCCGCCCGGGTCGCCATCCCCCCTGACTGCAGGTCATGGGGCCCGTGGTCGGCCTCAGAGGCCCGGTCTAGCATGGCGCTCGGCGCGGGAGCGTGCCGCCCCGCACGGACATCCTTGACTTCGGGTCACGCGACGGGAGGAGGGGAACGGTGGCGCAGCGCTACGACGCGGTGGTGATCGGCGGCGGCCACAACGGTCTCACGGCGGCGGCGTACCTGGCGCGCGCCGGCAAGCGGGTCCTCGTCCTGGAGCGCCGGCACGTCCTCGGCGGCGCCACCCTCACCGAGGAGGTCTTCCCCGGGTTCCGGTTCAGCGTGCTGTCGTACGTGGTCTCGCTCCTCCGCCCCGAGATCATCCGCGAGCTGAACCTGCCCAAGCACGGCCTGGAGATCCTGCCGCTCGATGGCACGATCACCCCGCTCGACGACGACTACCTGTGGCGCGTGAACGACCACGGCAAGACCATCCGGGAGATCCGCCGCTGGTCGAAGAAGGACGCGGAGGCGGCCGAGGAGTACAGCCAGCTCATGGTCGACATGGCGCGGTTCATCAAGCCGATCCTGTCGGCCGTGCCGCCGGACCCGGCCCGGCTGTCGCCGCGCGAGTGGTCCCCGCTGCTCCCGCTCGCCAAGAGCTTCCGCGATCTTCCGCAGCGGCTCCAGGCGACGTTCATCCAGCTCATGACGATGAGCGCGGCCGACTTCCTCGAGCAGTGGTTCGAGACCGAGCCGCTCAAGGCGACGATGTCGGCCTCCGGCATCATCGGGAC
>JAJPHY010000096.1 GCA_021325015.1 Actinomycetota bacterium
CGGCGGGCGTATCATCAGCCTCCCTTGAGGCTCGTGACCTTCGACCGGAGGGGGCACCGGCGACTGGGAGCGTTCCTCGGGGGGGAGGTGGTCGACCTGCCCGACCTGGTCGGGCACCCCGCCTTCCCCTGCACCATGGAGGCCCTGGTCGCGAGCAACGGGGGGACGGTGCTCGACGCCGCCCGGGCCGCCCTGGAGCGGGACGAGGCAGACCGCTTCGTCGTCCCCCGGGCGCGTCTGCTCGCGCCCCTCCTGCCCACCTCGCTCCGCGCGCGCGACGCCCACGAGGGCGTGCGCAGGGTGGTGGGCCCGGACGCGGAGGTCCCGTGGCCCGCGGGCGCCGGCTGGCTGCAGTACGAGCCCAAGATCGCGGCGATCCTGCGGCGGACCGTCCGGGACCTCGACGCGGCCGATACGGCGTCGGCCGTCTTCGGCTACACGCTGGTGAACGACTGGTCGGTTCGGGACTCGAGCGGGGACCCCACCCCTCGCCCGGAGCTCCTCCCGGTCTCGATCGGTCCGTGCGTCGTCACCCCGGCCGAGATCGACCCACAGACCGTGTACGTGACGGTCCGGGTCGACGGCGAGGAGTGGGTGAAGGGCAATCTGAACGGGACCGCCCGCAGCTTGCTGGCCGACGTCGCGCGCGCCTCGCGGCTCGAGACGCTGCGGGCGGGCGAGGCCTTCGCCTCCGGTCCGTTCGAGATCCCCGGGTTCGAGCAGCGGATCTGGCCCGGAGCCAGGATCGAGCTCGACGCGGAGAGCCTGGGAGTGCTCGCCAACCGCATCGGGCTGCCGACCGGCTGAGCTCTCACCCGTCCTGTGGGCGGGCGACCGAAGGGGCTCGAGCCGAGGCCCGGCCGACTACTTCTTGCGCGCCGCCTTGCGCGCGGCCCCTCGTTCGGCGGCCCGGCGCTCCTCCCGCTCCTTCTTCCGCCGCTCGCGGTCGTGCGCCCAGCGAACCTTGCGGCGGTCTCCACGTCCCATCGATCGTCTCCTCGCGTCGGTCGGGCCAGAGCTTACCGGTCGTCCTCCTCGCCGCCCTGGGCGAGCTCGGCGCTCCGGCGGCGGGCGGCGTCGATCGCGTTCAGGAACGCCGCCCGCACGCCGGTCTCCTCGAGGACGCGGATCGCCGCGATCGTCGTCCCACCGGGCGAGGTGACCATCTCGCGGAGCTCGACGGGGTGTCGCCCGGTGTCGCGGAGCATCCTCGCCGACCCCAGCATGGTCTGGATGATGAGCTCCGTCGCCACGTCGCGCGAGAGCCCGAGCAGGATGCACGCCTCGATCATGGCTTCGGCGAGCAGGAAGAAGTAGGCGGGCCCGGACCCGCTCGTGGCGGTGATCGCGTCCAGGTGCACCTCGGGCAGGCGCAGGACCTTCCCCACGTAGCCAAGGAGCTCCTCCGCGACGTCGAGGTGGCGCTCCTGCGCGTGCGAGCCGGGGGCGACGACGGACATCGCCTCGTCGACCAGGACGGCCACGTTGGACATCACTCGGACGACCGGAACCTCGTCGGCGAGGTACTTCTCCACGAACGAGGTGCGCACACCGGCCGCGAAGCTGATGACGAGCTGCTGGGGGCGCACCGACGAGCCGATCTGCGCGAGCAGCACCTCGATGTCTTGCGGCTTGACCGTCAGGACCAGCGTGTCCGCCCACGAAACCGCCTCGGGGTTGGAGAGCGTGGTCGCCACGCCGTAGCGCTCGGCCAGCTCCCGGGCCCGCTCCTCGCGCCGACACGTGACCGTGATCTCGTCCACGGCTCGGCCGCCCGACCGGATCAACCCGGATACGAGGGCCTCGCCCATCTTGCCCCCGCCCAGGAAGGCGACCCGCCGCCCGCTGATGGCCTCCTCGGCCCGGCGGCGCGGGTTCGTCCGTGCCTCCCGACGCTCATGCGCGCTCATCGGATCCTCACGAGGTTCGACAGGAAGAACCACATGTTGGCAGGTCGCTCGGCAAGCCGTCGAGTGAGATACGGGTACCACTCGCTCCCGTACGGCACGTACACCCGGACCGGGAGGCCCGCTCGAGCGAGCGCGGCCTGCAGATCCCGACGGATCCCGAAGAGCATCTGGAACTCGACCCGCGACCACGGGATCCCCTGACGCTCGACGAGCCGTCGCGCTCCGTCGATCAGC
Source organism: Actinomycetota bacterium (assembly GCA_021325015.1). Taxonomy (GTDB): domain Bacteria; phylum Actinomycetota; class UBA4738; order UBA4738; family HRBIN12; genus JAJPHY01. Next base: position 2,145 of record JAJPHY010000096.1, read on the forward strand.
TTCGGGTCGTGCGTCGCGACGTGGACATCGTGACCACGGGCGAGCAGCGTGGCGAAGCAGCGGGCGAACGCCGCGTCGACCTCCCGCCGGTCGGGCAGGGCGATCTCCGGCGGCTCGAGGTAGGCCCCTTTCACGAGCCGGACGATGGAGTGCTCGGGCAGGGACTCGAGGTCCTGGGGAGTCCTCCGAAGGTAGCTCTGCAGGCAGACCCCTACCAGGTCGTGTCGGGTCCGCAGCTCGCGATGGACCTGGAGCGTGCGGTCGACGTACGCGGAACTCTCCATGTCGATCATCACCAGCGTGCCGTTCTGCTCGGCAACCCCGAGGACCCGCTCGAGGTGCTCGAGGCAAAGAGCCGAGGACAGGTCGAGTCCGAGCTGCGTGAGCTTCACGGAGATCAGGCAGTCGAGGTCCCCCTCCTTCCGGATGCGCTCGAGCGCCCGGATGTACGCCTCGGCCGCCTCGGCCGCCTGGTCCGGCGTCGAGACGTTCTCGCCCAGGTGGTCCAGCACCGCGCCGATCCCCTCCTCCCGGAGCGCCCGAGCGGCTTCGATGCCGTCGTCCAGGCTCTCGCCGGCGACGAACCGGGAGGCGACGGCCCGTCCCGGCCTCGTTCCGGTCGCGACCCTCCGGAACCGGGGATGCGAGGTCACCCAGCCGACGAGCGCGCGGAACGCCGACCCGTTCACGGTCTCTTCCGTCTGGGCATGCTGCCCGAGTATAGGAGTCGACGATCAGGGGGCGGCGATGCCCCCGCGCAGGACCTCGAGGAACTCCCGGATCCGGACCTCGCGGCGTTCCGGGCGGTAGGGCTTGCGGTGGATCAGACCCGGGTCGAGCTCCTCCGCCCCCAGGGCGTCCTGGAAGCGCTCGGCCACCCAGTCGAGCACGGAAGCGAGCATCTCGACGTCGACGTCGTCGCGGATCTCGCCTCGGCGGACGCCGAACTCCACGAACTCGAGCGTGCCGTAGGGATCCTCGCTGCGCATGAACCGACTGATCGGGCGCCGCAGGCCGAGCCCGGTGTCATAGCGCCCGATCATCGCGACCCGGTTGGGCACCCACTCCTCCGACAGGAACTGCTCGGTCCGCCGGAGCCAGTACTCGAGGACGGCCCAGAACCCCCGCTCGACGACCTCCTGGGGTGCGTCCAGCCACGCGGGCAGCATCCGAACGGCCCGCTCGTACGCGGCGAGGAACAGGCCCTCCTTGCTGCCGAAGTGCAGGAAGACGGTCCCCTTGGCGACCCCGACCTCCGCGGCGATGTCCTCGACCCTCGCGCCCCGGTAGCCGTGCTCAGCGAAGTGGCGCATGGCCACGTCGAGGATGAGATCGCGCTTGGCCTGAGCGTCTCGTGAGGAGGCCTGCTCGGTTCCCACGACCGGGCCAAACCTACCGTCCCGCCGCAGGCGGGACAAGGCCGACGATCCCGCGAGGCCGCTCGGGCCGGCGTTCGGACTGCCTGGTCCCGGCGGGATGCCGAGCGAGCTTGATCCTCCTCGTAGAAGAACCCGAGGGACCTCCGGCTCGCCGAAGGCCGAAGCCTCCAGCCACCGTCAGCCCCTCGGGCTCAGGTGCCCCGAGCAACCCATGCAGCTGTCTTGGTTTCCTGGCGGTAGGCCCTTTCGTTGGGCTTTGGGGCGTCCCGA
>JAJPHY010000038.1 GCA_021325015.1 Actinomycetota bacterium
GTCCAGCAGCTGGTGAACGCGCTCTCGCTGGGGAGCATCTACGCGCTGCTCGCGCTCGGCCTGTCGATGGTCTACGGCGTCTTCGGGATGCTGAACTTCGCCTATGGTGAGCTGGTCACGATCTGCGGCTACTCGATGCTGTTCGCCTCGCATCTGGGAGCGCCGTTTGTGGTCATGGCCCTGGTTGGGATCGCAGCGGCCACGGTGGCATCCGTGTTGATGGAGCTGATCGCGTTCCGCCCCCTGCGCAACGCGAGCTTCATGACGTTGCTATTCACCTCGTTCGCCGTCTCGCAGCTCATCGAGAACGTCCTGCGGCAGGCGATCTCTCCTCGCCCAAAGGGCGTGCCGGTTCCCGACCTGTTCGACAACGCGATCCGATTGGGCCCCATCACGATCGGACTGCTCCCGCTGATCACCGCGGGGGTCGGTGTCGTCTCGCTGTACGGCCTCACGCTGTTCCTGCGTCGGTCGCGGGCCGGCCTGTCGATGCGGGCCGCCTCGCAGGACTTCACGACAGCGCGGTTGGTCGGCGTCCGCGCCAACCGCGTGATCTCGCTGGCCTTCGCGATCTCCGGCGTGCTCGCCGGGATCGCGGGGGTGCTCTGGATCTCCCGCACCACAGCCGTCGCGCCCACCACCGGCTTCACGCCGATCCTCGAGGCGTTCATCGCGTCGGTGATCGGCGGGCTCGGCAACCTGACCGGCGCGGTGATCGGCGGCTTCTTCCTGGGCACGCTCGAGGTGTTCCTACAGGCGACCCTGCCGGGGACGCTCCTGCCGTTCGCGCAGGCCGTCTCCCTGCTCGTCATCGTCGGGATCCTCTACGTGCGGCCCCAGGGCCTCATGGGCACGCGGCAACAGGTACGCGTATGAGGGAGTGGATCTCCTCACCGCGCCGCCGCCGGGCCATGCTCGGCGTGGGGATGCTGATCGCCGTGCTGGTGGCGCTGACGGCCGCGGTCGTGGCGCTTGGCACCGACCTGTCGCGACGGACGCTCATTGTGTTCCTGCTGAACGCGATGCTGGTGCTCGGCCTGCAGGTCTTCATCGGCGACACGGGCATCGTCTCGTTCGGGCACGTTGCGTTCATGGGGATGGGCGCGTACCTGACCGCGCTGCTCACGATCCCCCCTAGGGTCAAGGCCCTCCAGGTGCCGGACCTCGTGGCGCTTCTCGCGCACGCCCACCTGGGTCTGATCCCCGCCGTCGTGGTGTCCGCGCTCGTCACGGCCTTGGTCGCCGCCGTCCTGGGTGGTGGCCTGATCCGGATGCAGGAAGGCGCGATGGCGATGGCCACTCTGGCACTGCTCGTGATCGCGTACGCGCTGTTCCAGAACTGGGAGTCGGTGACGCGGGGGACGCTGGGCTTGTTCGGCATCCCGGCGGACACGACCGCCTGGGTTGCGCTGGCTGGTGCTGCCGTCTTCGTCGTGGTCGCGCGTGTCTACAAGGAGTCGCGAGCCGGCCTGCGCGTGCGCGCGGCGCGCGAAGACCCGCTCGCCGCGAAGGCCCTGGGAACCAACGTCGTCCGGGTGCGATACGGGGCCTGGATCTTGAGCGCGTCGATGATGGGGGCAGCTGGATCGCTGTGGGCGCTCAGCGTCCTGGCCTTCGACCCGAACCAGTTCTTCTTCGCTGCCACCTTCTCGCTCCTCGCGATGCTCGTGGTCGGCGGGAAGACCTCGGTCACCGGGGCGGTCCTGGGCGCGGCGGTGGTGACGTTCCTCCAGGACACGCTCTCCCGTGTCGAGCAGGGTGTGCGGATCGGCAGCATCGAGCTGCCGCGACTGACGGGCACGGTCGATTTCGTGATCGCCCTGCTCATCATCGTGTCGCTGATCTGGCGCCCCGAAGGTGTGATGGGCCGCCGCGAGATCGAGGATCTCCTGCGTCGGTTCCGCCGGAGCGTGCCGCAGAAGGGGGGCGACCAGCACGTCGCGCTGGGGCGGGTCGAGGCGCCGGCAAACGATGGCGCGGTCCTGTCCGCCGAGGCGATCGACAAGCGGTTCCAGGGCCTGATCGCCCTCTCGGGAGTGAGTCTCACGGTGGCTACCGGCGAGATCCTCGGCCTGATCGGCCCCAACGGCTCGGGCAAGACCACATTGCTGAACGTCGTCTCCGGGATCCTGCCTCCTGACGGCGGCCGAGTCCGGCTCGGCGGGCGCGATGTGACCTCGCTGCCTCCCCATCAGGTGGCGACACTTGGTCTGGCGCGGACGTTCCAGAACATCCGGCTCTTCTCGCACCTCACGGTCCGCGAGAACGTTTCGGCCGTGATCGACGACGATGATCCGGCGGTGGTGACGCGGGTCCTCGGATGGCTGCAGCTGGACGACGTCGCGGATGAGGAGGCCGCAAACCTGCCCTATGGGGCGCAACGGCGACTGGAGATCGCCCGGGCGGTAGCGCTACGGCCGAGAGTCCTATTGCTCGACGAGCCTGCCGCCGGCATGAACGAGAACGAGTCCGATGGCCTCGTACGGACGATCCGACAGATCCGCGACGAACTCGGATGCGGCCTCGTCGTGATCGATCACGACCTCCGGTTGATCATGCAGCTTTGCGATCGAATCCAAGTCCTCGATCAAGGAAGGACGATCGCGATCGGCTCCCCTAAGGAAGTCGCCGACGACCCTGCCGTCATCGAAGCCTATATCGGTCGGAACGAGGCAGAGGTCACCGGACCCCCGTGATTGCGGCGCACGCCGAGGACACACCACCGAATGGAGGGAAAGGGCCTCAACCACCCGGAGGGCTCGAGTCGGAGGACCCGGGAGGTGGACAGGCATCCGGTGCAGACGCTCTCGTTGACAAGCCGACCAACAGCGTCACCAGAGCGGCAGCGAGTCCAACTCGACTCCTGCACGATTCCCACTCGAGATGCCGGTCGCCCGGCTCACAACTGTCCTTTCGCTTCTCGTCGGGTGGCTCTCCACGGACCCTGGCTCTTCGGCAAGCATTTTGTCAAGAGTCAACCTGCTCCGTAGGTTTCCCGACATCCCTTTGCGAGACCTTCCCCGAAGCGTTGGATTGGTCGGGGCCGGGATCGAAACGCGCCCCGGCCCAAGGAATGCGCTGCCACCTCGACGGGGAGTCCAATCTGCTCCCCAGGTCCCGGCGGGCACTCGAGCGCGTTTTCGAGCGGGCGACGGGAATCGAACCCGCACCGCCAGCTTGGAAGGCTGGGGCTCTGCCATTGAGCTACGCCCGCGTGGCGACGAAAGCGTAGCAGCGCCCGAGGTTCAGGCAGCAGCCGCCGCGTGATCGCCGTCGCGGCCGCGGGACCGAGCGCCTCGATCCCGAGGTCGCGGCCCCGACCAACACGACGACCGGCCGGTCGCGGTCACGACCGCCGGACCTCCACCAGGCACACGGCGCTCGCGGCGATGATCGGAACGCCCGCCGGCATCAGCGGGGTCAGCGCCGCAGCCTCCGGACCTCGCGAACGCGCCGACCGCGCGGTAGCGTTCAAGGCGTGGAGCTGCCCTTCCGCATCGTCGACGTGTTCACGGAGCGGCCGCTCGCCGGCAACCAGCTCTGCGTGGTTCCCCAGCCGGTCGACGTGGACGATGAGACCATGCAGGCGATCGCGGTCGAGATCGGCTTCTCGGAGACGACGTTCGTGACCGAGGTCGGCCCCGACCGATACGCGATGCGGATCTTCACTCCGGACGAGGAGCTCCCGTTCGCCGGCCATCCGACGCTCGGGACGGCGTTCGTGATGGTGAGCGAGGGGCGCGTGGAGAGCCCGCTCGTCCAGGTGGTGAAGGCGGGGGAGATCCCGGTCGAGGTGGACCTCGAGCGCGGTTTCGCCACGATGCGGCAGCTCCCTCCGGAGTTCGGTCCGGAGTTCGAGGACCGCGAGCTCCTCGCGAGGGCGTGCGGGCTGGAGCTCGAGGACCTCCACCCCGACCTTCCCGCGCAGACCGTCTCGACCGGACTGCCGCCGCTCCTCGTCCCGCTCCGGAGCCTCGAGGCGCTCCGCCGGGCCCGGATCGACGTGGCGGCGGTCGCCGAGGCCTGCGAGCGCTCCGGCGGCGAGGAGCTCTACCTGTTCGCGATCGGGGAGGGCGGGGTGACCGCGCGGTTCTTCGGGCCGACGCCGGGGATCGTGGAGGACCCGGCGACCGGCTCGGCGGCGGGCCCCCTCGGCGCGTACCTGGCCGCCCGCGGCCTGGCGGGGATGCCCGGCTCGATCGTGATCCGGCAGGGCGAGCAGGTCGGCCGCCCGAGCGAGCTCCACGTGGAGGTCCGCCCGGAGGGCGGGTCCTGGCTCGTCCTCGTCGGCGGCGGCGTCCGCACCGTGGGCGCGGGCGTCTTCCGCCTCTGAGGCGGCGCGCCGGCCGACCTCGAGGGGGCACGGGCCGACCTCTGAGGCGGCGCGCAGGCCGACCTCGGAGCCACCGCCCGCCGGGATCGGCGCTCCCTCTACAATCGCCCTGCGGGGCGTAGCGCAGCCTGGTCAGCGCACCTGCTTTGGGAGCAGGAGGCCGGCGGTTCGAATCCGCCCGCCCCGACCGTCGGCACCTTTGCCCCGCAACGCGTCGCGCGATGCCCCCGGCTCCGTGTACCCTCCGGGCCGTGCGGATCAGGTCCGAGATCGACGGCGTCCCGGCCGAGCGCGCCAGGCGGCTCCTGGCCGGTCTGCCCGCGGCCCGCGGCTACCGGGTGGTGATCAAGCCGCTCCGGTACCGCGAGCGCCCGCACCTGTCCGCCTACACCGACTTCGACGCCCGCGAGATCGTCCTGCAGGTGCCCGAGCCCTTTCTGCCGTTCGGCGAGATCGTTCCGTACGGGGCCAAGCGCCGGCCGGGCAAGGGGATGCGGTTCATCTGGCTGACCGAAGGGGTCACGTTCCGGACCCCGCGCGAGGTCCTCAGGTTCCTGTACCTCCACGAGTGGATGCATTGGTACCTGAAGGAGGAGCTCGGCAGGAAGTCCTCGGCCGAGACCGCGTGCGACCGGTTCGCGCTCCGCAACTACCGGCGGCGGAGCGTCGAGGCCGGCGACGCCGAGCTCGCCCTGCGGCGAGCCTGAGCCGGCCTCTACGCCGGCCGGGTGCCGATGGCGCTCCGCAGCAGCTCGGCGAACTGCTCGATCCGGGCCTGCCGGCGCTGGGGCTGGTGCGGGTGGCGGTGGAACAGCCCCGGGTCGAGCTCCTCGGTCACGAGCGCGTCCTGGAACCGCTCCGCCAGCCAGTCGAGCATCGACGCGGTGACCTCGACCTCGACGTCCGACCGCACCTCGCCCCGGGCCACGCCGAACTCGACGAAGTCCAGCGTCCCGTAGGGGTCCTCGCTCACCAGCCAGCGGTTGATGTCTCGCTTCAGGCTGAGGTCGGTCCCGTAGTTGCCGATCAGCGAGACCCGATACGGGATCCAGTCCTCGCGGATCAGGTGCTCGGTGCGCTCGAGCCAGTAGACGAGCACCGCCCAGAAGCCACGGTCGACCACCTCGGCGGGCGCGTCGAGCCAGGCAGGGAGGGAGCTCACCGCGCGCTTGTACGCGGCCAGGAACAACCCCGCCTTGCTCCCGAAGTGCTGGAACACCGAACCCTTGGCGATCCCGAGCTCGCGCGCGACGTCCTCGACCCGAGCCCCCTGGTACCCGTGCTCGGCGAAGTGTCGCATCGCGGCTTCGACGATGGCCTCCCGCTTGGCGCTGGCTCGGGAGCCAGCCGCTCGGGGGGTCGGAGCGGGCTCGTCGCCGGTGGGGGTGGAGGCGGGTCGAATCCCGGCATCGACCGCGCGTGACCCGGGGTCAAGCGCCGCTCCTTCCGGTTGAACCATCTGTCTGCTAGACAAGGATTTCAACCACGTTCCATTCGATCTGACCGAAGGTCACAATACAACGAAGCCCGGCATGCAGACCAGCGATCGCCCGACCGAGATGGAACGAACCCTGCCGGCCCGAGCCTACCTGTCGGAGGGCGCCTTCGCGCTCGAGCGCGAGCGGATCTTCTGGCGCGAGTGGATGTGCGTCGGGCGTGAGGAGGCGTGTGCCCGCCCCGGCGACTACCTTCGCGTCGACGTCGCGGGCGAGAGCGTTCTCATCGTTCGGACCCGTGCCGGCGAGCTCCGGGGCTTCCACGACGTGTGCCGCCATCGCGGCTCGCGCCTGGTGCTCGATCAGGTCGGTCCCGAGGCCCGGACCGAGCCCGGGCCGAGCGGGAGGTTCCGGGGCTCGATCGTGTGCCCGTATCACGCCTGGACCTACGCCCTGACCGGCGAGCTCCGCGCCGCGCCGTTCCTCACCGAGAGCGACGGCCTGCGGCGCGAGTCGCTCTCGCTCCACCCGGTCGCCGTCGACGCGTGGGGTGGGTTCGTGTTCGCGAACCTGTCGGGGGCGCAGGGGCGTGAGCCGGAGCCGCTCGCGCGCCAGCTCGGGACCGTCCCCGAACGCCTGCGCCGCTACCCGCTCGCCGAGCTCCGGACGGCCGGGCGGATCGTCTACGACGTCGCCTCCAACTGGAAGTGCATCGTCGAGAACTACAACGAGTGCTACCACTGCGGGCCCGTGCACCCCGAGCTGTGCGAGGTCGTCCCCGCGTTCAAGCAGCGGGGCGGCGCCGGGCTCGACTGGGAGCGCGGAGTTCCGCACCGCGAGGGAGCGACGACCTTCACGCGGAGCGGTACCAC